>JAJZCT010000005.1 GCA_021828925.1 Planctomycetota bacterium | reverse complement strand
GAACATAGGGACCGGAATGACCTTCATCCACGTGCATAGTGGCCACAGTATAACACGAATAAATCTAAAAGCAAGAGCAATATAAAATAATATCAAACATTTTAGTGGCTACACGCAAACGCGAAAAACGTGCGTAAGTCATTGTAAATAAACGAGTTGCGCAAAAAGTGGCTTGGAACATCCGCTTCAGCACGACGTGGCGAGGCGAATGGTTGGAATCTGCAGACAATGCATGCACCTCGTTCTGTATCGCGTTTACAGATTTTACATCCCACAACTTTGGAGAACTACCGGGGCTTATCCAGAGCAGTAGTAGGAAAATTTGGATCGCACGGCATCCCCTGTGGGCCGAGAACTCCACTCTACCAAATAACATTCTCTCCCAGGCGCGGGAAAATGCCAGCCGACACTTCCCCGGGTACCGCCTTGAAACGGTGGACCTGTTTAACTTGTCACTGAGGAAAAGCTATACAAAAGAAAAAATATTGAATGCGTAACGAATCTCCGCGTTTCGAAGATGGGTGCCAAAATTTATGGAGTCCATCGCAATATTCCCAACGCGACTCTCTGGGGCTTTCCGCAATGGCTAAAACTTAGTGGGCAACTGCGCAAGCGATCCGTGTATCAGGGCACGTGATCAATCACGATGCCGGGGGCGGTGGGTTGGGGTATGGGGGTTAGTCCCAGGGACTGGAGTTTGGCGATGTTTTTTGGGGTGATGATCGGATCAAAGCCGTAGGTTTTTCGCAGGCGAATTATTTCCGGCCAATCGAGGATAAGATAATTCACGTGATGGCTTTGCAGATAACGCAGTGCAGCAGCCGCGCCGCCGTGGTGAAAGGCTCTGGCCAGCTTGTTGCGATCAAAGACGGTGGCGTAAATAACGTGCCCGCGGATGTACAGCGGGGTGCTCAAACCTTCCAGATAATAGGTGGTATGGGATGTAAATTGTCCCGGCGGTGGAGGTGATAAAAGCCAATCTTCGGGCAGACTGATCGCAGCACCGATAGGAGCGGGCATTTGGGGATTGATTGGCCCAAATAAAAGGCCCGCTTCGGGTCTAAGCAGTAACGCACAGGCGGCGGCCTGCACCGCAAGCCCTGCAGCGGCGAAGGCACAATAGCCGGGCAGCAGATCAGCCGCCATTCCCAGCATCCAGGCCAATGGAATAATCGCAGGCAATAAAAATCTGGCCTGCAATTGGGTGCAGGTTATCCAGGCGAGCACTTGCACCAGCAGGCAGAGCGCTAAAAGCCAGGCCTGAATTCCGGTAAATAGGGCCAGGGCGGCCGCGGGAATCAGCACCAGCCAAAGTGGGCCGAATCGTAAAAGCCAAGGGGTTTGCGGGCCGGGAAAACCGGGTTTGGCCTGCAAGGCATCGAGCCAGGCGGCGATCCCCGGCGACCATTGGCGATTGAGAATTGATTGATCAACCAAGGCGTGCAAATGCCCCGCTACGCCCGCATCCCGCGCGGGCGGGCGGTGGCCCCGGTCGAAGCGCAAGGCGATGGATTTACTCCAATGGCCGCGGCCCAGGGTGCCGGTAAAAATGGGAAATATCGGATTGCCCAGGCTGCGGCCAGTGTGGGTGGCGGCCATGGAACGGACCATCCAGGGGCTGTAAATAAGTAATGCGGTAACCGTAACAATTGCCAACTGGCGAAAATTGCGGCGCGCCAGAAGAATGGCGGCAATCGGCAGTGCCACCATAACGCCGGCGGTCATTTTGGTTCCCACGGCCAAACCCACCAGTACGCCCAGTACCAGCCACTCGGGCCAGCGCGTCGCCACGCACGCCAGACTGATAGCCAATACTGCATACAACAGAACCGCACCGTCGTTATAGGCCAAAGATCCCACAACCAGGGTCCAAGGCGTGGCCAGCAACACCAGTGCCGAAAGAATGCGGCCTGCGGCCTTCAGATTCAGCGGTGCCAGGAGTATTCCCGCAACCGCCAGAAGCGTCACGATGGCATGTGATATTTGCGCTCCGAATACCAGAGAATAAATATAACCCGCCCCGATCGCGGATTTTGCCTCGGCGGCTAAAATCAGATAGAGCATTTCCATATTTAATGTCATAAATGAGTAGATGTTTTCATGCACCGGTGCCGTGCTGTGCAGAGCCAGAAACTGCCGGGGTAATTGTAAATGGTATTCCAGCACATCAAAGCCATTGCCTTCGGTGTGCCATAATGTTCCGGCGGGAAAGCACACGGCAATCAGCAGCACGGCCAGGGGAATGCAGCCCAACAGAATAAGAGCGTGTCGGCGTTGCAGGGGGCGGCCTAGAAATTCCAGTTGGGCTTTTAATTGGCGAGCGAAAGGGTAGCCGGCGGCGGCAGAGATGATTAACAGAATGGCACAAGCCGGGCCGGAAATCAGGCCGCAACTTCCCAGTGCCAGTGTGGCCAGGCTCAAGGCTCCCATGCCCAGCGCCGCCGCCAAAACCAAGCGAAAGCCCAGGGGCCAAGGGGAAAGTTGCATCATGGGCAGGTCGCGCAAGGGATGGGACAGTGCCAGGCCCAGCAATATTGCCGGCAGAATAATAATGCCGGCCCAGGCGACGTTACACAGCGTGGCCAATACGGACGGCGTTTGCGATCCGGAAATGACCAGCATTATCAGCAGGGTGGAAATCAGCATTGCCGGCATTAACACCCAGCGCGGCAGATGATTGCCGCCGCCGGACGTGGAAGAGGATGTTCGGCGGTAGGCAATACGTGGCTTCATGACGCAGACCAACTGTCTTAATGGGGCGTAGATCATCACCGGGCAATCTACTGGCCCGCCCCGGCACTTACCCCGTCGTTAAGCTGCCACCGGCTGTTGGCTGCAACAGCTTTTGCATTTAGTCGCGGCTTCCGGAATGGTGTCCAGGCAGAAGGGGCACGTCTTTGTCGGCGGTGGCGGCGGCGCGGGCGGTGGCGGTGGCGGGGCCTTTACCAACAATTTAATGACGATAAAACAGACTAGGCCGGTAATGATTAAAGTCAGAAACGTATTGCCCAGATCGCCAATGAGCAATTTCACCGGCTCCAAAATTACCTGGTGCGTTTTCGGATCAAGAATGGGTTTGAATGTCGTGGGATTAAGTTTGGGAACATGGCCAATGGTAATACCCGCCGTGCGCCAGGAGCCGTTGGGCAGGAATAAATTGATAATCGGCATAATCAGATCAGCGTTGACCTTGCCGACAAATCCGCCAAAAGCACCGCCAATAATGACACCGATCGCCAGTGAAAGCGCATTGCCTTGAAACAGGAATTTTTTGAATTCATGGTGGAATCCCAAGGTCTTTTCCTTCAGCGCCTTATGATCCAGCAGCTTTTTTGTATCAAAATCCATAGCGTACAACTCCTGCAACAATATGATCGGGTCCAATGAGAGATATTAGAAAGGATTGTGCACGGAGAATCAAGCGTCGATAGGTTTTGTTTCGATGAGTTTCGTTTTGGTGCGGAGTAACGCGATAAACTGCTCCACGGGTTTGCTCCAATGGCGGCTTTTAACCCAAAGCATGTGCAGGGATCTTTCAATGCGTCCGTCGGCAAGATTCAGGGAGACTATTCCGTGGGCGTTGGTTGCGGCGGCAGACTCCCCGATGGCGAGGGCGGAAATGACTGCAACGCCGGCACCGGCGGCCACCAGCGCCTTAATGGCTTCGGTACTGGCGAGTTCCAGAATCGGTTTGAGTGTTACACCGCGTTGGGCGGCGGCGAGTTCCAGCACGGTGCGGGTGCCAGAGCCGGGTTCCCGGATAATCAACGGTTCTTGGGCCAGCATTTCCAAGGTGACACGCTTACGTTTGGTTAATGGATGATTTGCGGGAACAATGGGCACCAACTGATCTTTCCAAAATACCCGGCTGGCAAGTTCGGGATTTTCAGCGGAGCCTTCCGTAAATCCCAGGTGCAGCGTGCCATCCAGCAAGGCCTGCTGCACTTCCGCAGTGTTGGCAATTCGCACGGAAAGTTCCACACCGGGATGCGCCTGTCGATAGGCCGCCAGCAGCGCCGGCAGCAGATAAGCGCCAATCGTGGTACTAGACCCAATGGCCAGACGGCCCTGTTTAAGATCCCGTATGTCGGCAAGGGCATGTTCGGTTTCGGAAAAGAGTTCCGCCAGGCGGCGGGAATACTGTACGAGTGTCACGCCGGCATCGGTTAAAATAATACCGCGGGGGCGGCGGTCCATAAGCCGCACGCCCAGCGACTTTTCCAAAAGCGCCATCTGCATGGAAACCGCCGGCTGACTGATGCCTTGAAGTTTGGCCCCCGCGCTAAAGCCGCCGGAGTCAGCCACCGCCAGAAATGTCATTAACTGTTCATACGTCATAGCATAATAATAAATGATGATTCATATTATTGCAATTTATTAGACTGATATATCAGGAAAGTCTATGATCGCGTGTCAAGAAGGGAGTTTGTAAGCCCTTCCATGATGATGGATTCAGGAGTTCTAATATGCCCCCACCGGATGAAGATGAGTTGGTTATTGCTTTGGATTCGCCAATCCCAGCCACTGGGCCAATCGAGGGGATCCTGCGTTTATTTGACGCGATAAGTCGACCCGCGTTTGTACTGGCCATCATGTTTTGCCTGTCCCCGTGGGCTTCGCCGCCGATAGCCTTGGCGTTGGGCATGGCTCTGGCGTTGACCATCGGCACGCCGTGGCGGAAAACCGCCCATCAGACGGCAAAAATCATGCTGCAGTTTTGCGTGGTGCTGTTGGGTTTTACCATGAATCTCCATACCGTTCTGGCGGCCGGGGCGGCCGGGGCCTTGATGGCTGCGGTGAGTATCAGCGTGACCTTTTTGGCCGGCTGGTTGCTGGGACGTTGGCTCAAAATTGATCCGCAAACGTCGTGGCTGATCAGTTCCGGAACAGCCATCTGCGGGGGATCAGCCATCGCAGCGGTGGCCACGGTGCTCGATGCTGGTGAAAGCCAGATGACGGTTTCCATGGGTACGGTATTTCTGCTAAATGCCGTCGCGTTGTATTTGTTTGTGCCTATTGGCCATGCGCTGCACCTTACGCAGCATCAGTTTGGCATATGGGCGGGCATATCGATACATGATATTTCATCGGTCGTGGCGGCCGCCTCACGTTACGGCCCGTCAGCTCTGACCACGGCAACCGCTGTGAAGCTTTCGCGGGCGTTATGGATTGTTCCGGTGTCCATGGTTTTCGGGTGGTATGCCGCCCGCATTGCCCGCAGTGAACCGGCGGGCCTGAACAGCGACTTAACCGGCATTAAGCCACCCGATGCGCCTGCGCGCAAAGCCAAAGTGCATGTGCCATGGTTTATCGGGCTATTTCTTGTGGCGTCGCTGTCACGAAGTTTCATACCGGCGATTGATCACGCCTCGCCGGCTATCGGCCATGTGAGTGATATCGGTTTAACGGTCACGCTGTTTCTCATTGGCGCGGGACTTTCGCGTGCCACGCTGAAAAAAGTGGGCATTCGCCCCATGGTTCAGGGCGTGCTGCTGTGGCTGCTTATGGGGGGAGGTACGCTGATGCTGATTTTGCTGCATCGGTGATGTAGGGCGTCCAAGTTATCCCCAAAGCCTTATAATGCGATATAATAGCTCCATGGTTAATGTATGGAGCCACTATTGTTAGATCCTCTTATTGGACAAATTCTTGATGTACTGGCCGCCGCGGATGGTGGACCGATTTTGCTGCGCGATATGATGACGCGACTGGGGCTGGCCACAAAGCAGCAGGAGCAGTTTCATCACGCTTTAGACACGCTGATTACAGCGGATTGCGTGATACCCAAAGAGGATGGCCGGGCGATGGCCCTGCCGGATATGAAGCAGCAGGCCGCGGGTGTTTTTCATGGAACCGGGCGGGGGTTCGGATTTGTTACACCCTTGCGCCCGGACAAGCTCGGTGATTTATTTATTCCACCTTCCGATACGCTGGATGCCATTAGCGGAGATCTCGTTATTTTCCGCATAATTGCGGTAGACAAGCAGGATTCACGCGGGCGCAGCCGCACGGGGCGCATTATCCGTATTTTACGCCGTGGCACCAACCGCTGCGTGGGCACTTTAGCGCGACAACTCAATGCGTGGGTGGTGATTCCGGATGGCTCAATTCTTAAGCAGCCGGTTTCCATACAAGACGCCTCAGCCAAATCCGCTGCGGAAGGTGATAAAGTGGTGGTGGAATTGCTGGAATTTCCCCGCGCGGGCAAACCTGCCGAGGGGGTCATAACCGAAGTCATCGGCCCTCATGGCGAGCCGGAGGTGGAATTAGCTTCCGTGATTAAACAGTTCGATTTACCGATGGAGTTTCCGCCGGAAGTGCTGGATCAGGCCGGGACCGCCGCGCGTGATTTTGATACGGCGTCTTTGGAGGATAGAGAAGATATCAGCAACCTTGTAACGGTGACGATTGACCCCGATGACGCGCGTGATTTTGATGACGCCATCACGTTGCGGGCACTGGATCATAACGAGGAAAAGCCGGTGGAGGATCTGCTGGGACCGGCTGATCGTGATCGGCCCGGAGATGCAGTGTGGGAGCTGGGCGTGCATATTGCCGATGTCTCACATTTTGTTACGGTGGAAAGTCCGCTGGATATGGAAGCCCGGAAACGGGGCAATAGCATTTATTTTCCGCGGCACGTTATACCGATGCTGCCGGAGGTGCTATCTAACGGTGTATGTTCCCTGCAGGAAAATAAACCGCGTTTAACAAAAAGCGCCTTTATCCGTTATGACCGGCAGGGGCGCGTGGTTTCTGCGCGGTGTGCCAATACCGTTATTCGTTCGCGCCGTCGGCTGACTTATACGCAGGCGCAGGCGATTATTGATGACGCCAAGGGACAGGGGCGGCCGTACGCCAAAGGCTTGCTGGAATCTCCACCTGATCCCAGTGTGCCGCAGGTTCCTCCAGCGATACGCGAGTTATTGGTGAACATGGATCGCCTGGCGCGGGCCATTGAACAGCGGCGGCTGGATCAGGGAATGATTGTGCTGGATTTGCCGGAGGTGGAGTTGGTGATGGACCCCACGGGCCGGGTGATTGACGCGCATCCCGGTGACGACGCCTACACGCATAAAATTATCGAAATGTTTATGGTGGAAGCCAATGAGGCTGTGGCGACATTTTTAACCAGCAAGAAACTCAATGTCCTGCGGCGGATTCACCCTGATCCGGACATGGACGCCAGTGAGAATGTGCGGCAATTTGTGCTTTCCACGGGGCATAAGTTGCCGAAAAAACTGGATCGCAATGTGATTCGCGAACTTCTGGATTCCGTGCGCGGTACGCCCTTGGCCTACGCGATTCATCTAAGTGTGCTTAAGACTTTCAGCACGGCGGAATATTCGCCTCTGGAACAGGGGCATTATGCGTTGGCGAGCGCCAATTATGCGCACTTCACGTCGCCGATTCGGCGGTATGCCGATCTCGTAATCCATCGCCTGCTTGATAGTGTTCTTGCCGGCACGCGCAAAAAGGCTGCCCGGGGCAAAAAGCGCGTTGCCAAATCGGCGGGAGCGCTTAGCACGGAAATCAACGCCTTGATGCCCATGACCTTGGGCAATGTGCCGGACTACAACACTTTGGTGCGATTGGCACGCCATCTGTCTTTTACCGAGCGGCGGGCACAGGATGCCGAGCGCGAATTGCGGGCGGTGAAAGTTCTTGATCTGCTTTCACAGCATATCGGAGATGTCATTGATGGCGTTGTTACGGGTGTCAATAATTCCGGTGTATTTGTGCAATCCACGCGATTTCTGGTGGAGGGGCAGATACGCATGAATGATCTGCCCGCGGATTATTGGATTTACGACCAGCGCACGGCGTGCCTGCGCGGGCAGCGCTCGGGGCGGCGAATCACGCTGGGGGATCTGGCGCGCGTGCAGATTGTGGCCGTGAATATTTCCTCACGGCGCATGGAAGTGCGGCTGATTGAACATGGCTCGACGATTCGCGGCGAGAAGCACCTGCGGAAAGTCGAACCGGCGCGTGCTCCCAAGCCGGGGAAAATCCCCGAGCCGGGCGACCGTAACGCGGAGCGCCACAAACACAAGCAGAAACACGGCAAAGATCCCGCCAAGGATGGAAAGCGATCCAAACGTTTTGGCCGCCGGCGGCGGGGGCGGTAGGTGAGGAATATCCGCGGCCCGTGCGGCATCAAGAGATTGCCCCAGTCTTCCCGGCCATTTTGCACATTGGATTCGGACCATGAAATCCGCAGCGCGCAGGATATTATTAAACATTCTTTATCGAAGCTGCTGCCGAAATAGCCAATCGGCAACAGGTGGGGCGCTGGAAGCAACGCGCGTGGTCGTGATCCGGTTTGATGAAATCGGTGATCTGATTCTTACGTTACCATTTCTTCGGGAATTAAGGCGATCTATACCCAATGCCCGCATCGCGCTGGTGATCCGCCCGGCTTTGGTGAATCTGGTTGAATTATGCCCGCATATTGATAGCGTCATTGCATTTACGCCTAAATTCGGCTTTCGACCGGGGCGATTAAAGGCTCTATTTGACCTGCGGCGGCAAGTTGTGGCAGCACTTGGCGCAACGCCGGAACTGGGCATTCTGCCAAGGTTTGACGCCGATTTTAGCCGCGGCTTATTGGCTTTGCTGGCCACCGGAGCACAGAAGCGGATCGCATTTTCGGAATCAGTCACGCCTGAAAAATCGCAAGCCGATGCAGGCACGGACCAATTTCTGACGCATGCAATTAAGCCCCTGTGTTCTGACATGCACGAACTGAAACGCAATTTGTCCTTGCTTACGAGTCTTGGCGCTAAGGTGGGCAGCGACCACCTGCAACTATATCTTTCTCAGGAGGATAAAAACAAAGCGGATGCGTTATTGGCGCACAGCGCTAATGGCACGATGTGGGTCGGCCTGTGCGCCGGTGCGAGCACCGAGCGAAAAAGGTGGCCTGCGGAGCGCTTCGTGGCAGTGGGCCGGTTTATCACCGACAATTATCCCAACGCCGCAGTGGTGGTGGTCGGCGGGCCGGGGGACCATAAAGTTGGGGAACAAATCGTGCAGAACCTCCAAGGGCGCGGCTTAAATGTTGCGGGGAATTTAACCCTGCGGGAAACGGCGGCAGTTCTGGCGAGATGCGGACTTTATGTGGGTAATGACACGGGACCCATGCACATCGCGGCCGCCGTCGGAGTTCCTGTTGTCGCCGTTTATGCCGATCCAGCTCTTCCGAATCTTGCAAGTAATTCCATACATACCGCGGCACGTTTTGATCCCTGGGGCGTTGCCTACAGAACCGTTATACCCAGCGCCGGTGCGCCAACGGTTACGGGTGCCAACGCTTCCGCCGCAAGTAAAATTACTGCGGTGACGGTAGAACAGGTGATACAAGCCATTGAAGAAGTGTGGCCTCGCGCAAGTTGACTGGCGACCGGCGCGGAAGCCGCAAGCTGATCGCGGTGCCCAGAGTCCCGCTATAACAGAGAATCAGGTAACCCGAGGATCAGAGAATGGGCCGGGCGGCGATGTTCAAGGGGGAAATATCCGGCGGCGGAGGAAAAGTTGTTTGGGCACCGGCATCTTGATAGGCCGAGAAGTCGTAGCGACATAACGAATTGAGATAGCTGGTCAGCGATTCCAAAGAATCTCCGGCCGAGTCTACACAGTCACGATTCCACTCAAAGAACAGATAAGGCTTGAAACGGCGGATGAATTCCGCCCCTCCGGAAAACACGGCTTTTTCATGCCCCTCCACGTCAACTTTTAAAACAATTCGATCGGCACCGGCGACGGCGTGCATACCCGGTAATACATCATCGAGCTTATAGCACGGCACTTCCAGCGTCTTGATTTTTGACCTGTCGCCGCCGAATTCCTTCGCCAGATGATCCGAGAGAACCGACGATGAGCCGGATTGTTCCGGCACTGTATTAAGGTGAATCGTGCCCGCCGTGTCGCTGATCGCGGCGGAAAATATCCGCACATTATCCAGATTGTTAAGTGCGGCGGTCGCGGCTGCGAGTTGAGCCAACTGCGGGTTGGCTTCAAATCCAACCACCTGCCCATTTCCGGAGATGAACTTCGCAATATTGGCCGCATACATCCCGCCATTGGCTCCGACATCCACATAAACCGGCCGCGACGAGCCGTGAAACAACTGCCGCAGTAGCAGCAAATTGGCCCCCTGCACATCCGGCCAGAGCGACAACGACAGGCTTGTATGATCAAAGGCATTGCCCACGTAGCGGGTCTCACCCCAGGTGCGTCCTTGGAAATAGGGTTTGTTTTTACTGAGAAACTTGAAGAGTTTTGTACTATTGGTGCGGATGCCCTTTCGGCTTAACAGGGGTAAAAGAAACTGACCGGCGGTAAATTTCTGTTCCAGCAAGGAGAGTTGTTTTTGATTATCCAGCAGCGCATCCTGCAATTTCTGTACGGGCATTAATTATCCACTCCGATTACAATCACGATTCGGATTTTCGAAGAGTGCGCATGGTATTGAGCGGCTTGACGGGCGTCAACACCAAATCCCCCGCAAAGGCATCAATCCGATGCGCTATCTGAAGGCTCCGCAGGTTATCGGGTAATGGGCCTGATTTCGGTAAGCGGATAAGAACCGGAAAATACAGCCAGTCGCGTTCATGAATCCGCGTGTCAGCAGAACCGGCGACGAGGTATAATAGTTCATCACAAGAGTGGAAGGTAAATGGGAACTGAAGGCCAGCATCTGAGTCATCGCGAAGGTGGGAATGGTTCACGACCTTTCAGTGCGCGATCCCGGCTTACCCGCCTCCTGGCTCGCTGGCCATTTTGGATATGGGCGGTTCTTGTCGCGGGAATTGCCTGGAGAGTTTTGGATTATTGCCTGCGGTATCCCGTGTGGACGGATGAAGCGTCACTCACTCTCAATATCCTCCATCGCTCGTACGCCGGACTGTTGCGGCCCTTGAATTTATACCAAGTGGCACCGCTGTTTTTTCTCTGGACGCAAAAATTTATCATTGACCACTTGGGAACTTCAGGATTCAGCATCCGTCTGCTGCCATTTGTGGCTGGCGTGGCGTGCGTTCCGCTGGCGTGGCTGGCCTTTCGCCCGGCATTCGGGCCGCGCGCGGCGCTGGTGGCAACGGCATTGATCGTCTGCTCCCTGGCACCGGTACGCCTGACATGCGATGCCAAGCCCTATTCAGTTGATCTACTATTCAGTCTGATCTTTGTGGGTGCCATGATGCGTTATCTCATGGCCCCGGGGCGATGGCGATGGCTGATTTTCCTTTGCGTGTTAACGCCGGTGGCCGTGGGATTTTCCTTTCCGTGCATATTCGTCATCGCGGCCGCAAGTCTCGCCGCGGGTTGGCAACTGTGGCGCAGAGGAATGTTTCGCGTATTGCCGGCGTGGGTCGCGCTTAACATCTTGGCGATAGTGGCCTTTGCAATAAATTATCATTGGATCATCCATCCGCAAACTCTGAAAACTCAATCCTTTATGGATAGTTTTTGGAAGCATCAGTTCCCACCACATAACTTAGGGATAGTCTGGTGGCTCATTAAAGCCAGCGTATCGGAAATGATGTCCTATCCGTTCGGCAGAAACTATGGATTCGGATTACTTCTGGCTCCGTTATGTCTGATCGGGGCGTTGCGGCTGGTCCGTGCGCGAGGCGCTGCGTGGGGTATTCTGTTAGCCGGTCCGTTCGTTCTGACGTTTCTGGCATCGCTTTTCCGGCATTATCCCTTTGGCGGTGCCATTCGCCTGCAACAACAACTGCTGCCTTCCATCGCGATACTTTCCGCGTGGGGGCTGCGAACCGTCTTGACCATGTTGTTTCATAAACCATTGGACCGTCGAATGGCGCGTGGGGTGGTAATAGGCGCGGCGGTCGCGCTGGTGGGCTATACATGCGTACAAATGCCCATGGATATTCATTCGCCCTATGGCCATGGGTTTCGCAGCATGATAAAGTTGCGGAGAATCGTCCATCGAGTTTTTGATCATGCGGGCAATCATACGGAAATTATGGTGACCGGGCCGGCTTGGCATACGGCGAAAGAAATGGAACCGGAGATATATTGTTATTTCAGGACACAAGCAATTCCCTGTAACACCTCCGGCCGGCTGTGGAGGTCTCCTGCGAACAACAAGCAGGCCAACTTATGGGTAATAAACTTCTGGCGTCCGGCTGATGCCCCATCGGGCCGTGCCGCTAACCAACGGATGCAGAAACAGATTGCGCACTCGGGCCTTCATCTTCACTTGAGGCAAAACAAGGTGTTCCATTTCGGCGAGTTGGGTTTTAATTATCACCAAGTGTACTGTCAGGTGGAGCGTTACAGGCCGTAGCGCTCTGCCGCTTATCGCGTAATGGGTCTGATTTTGCTAAGCAGGGATAAATCTTCGGTAAGCAGATGAAAATAGGAAAAAACGTTCAGGCGCGTTCGGATCAACTCTTTTTGAGCCAAGACTGCCGGCAGCCGCTTTTGATATTCCACCTGCCAGTTATTCCAGTCAATTTTTTCCACCTCCGAGGTGAGGATGTAGGATTCCGGATAGGCATAGAGATCAATATTGGGGGCACCGTCATAAAGCGGAACGGCGTTGCATAATATAGCGTCTGTGAATTTTTCCGTGATGTAATCATCCGCGACCGCCCGTTCCAGGGACAGGTAAAAGCAATGATTTTCAATGCCCAGATATTTATCATTGCCTACTTTGCTGTCGCTGCTGCGGTGATACCCGCCCAATGCCCGGCCGGCCAGCCGCCCGTATATATCGACATCACCGATGCGCCGGGCCAGATCACGAATCATGGCGACGCGCCAGGCATATTGCCCGTTATCCACCACCGAACATCGGCGGGTTTTCAGAGTGTCCCGCGGCGGGACCCAGCAGCAGAAAGTCGGCGCATAGCGGATGTAGGCCGCATCATCTTCCGGCAGCGGGCTTTGAACAAAGCTGTGACAATTCGGTATTTTGGGGTGCCGAGTCTCTTTTTCCACCGAGAGCAGAAATTTTTGCCCCGGAAGATCAACAAAACTCCCGGCGCTTGTCGCGTCATTTAAATAGACACCGATGACAAAATCCGCAGGCACCTCGCCGCAGATAATGTTGCCCGCCGGAATCGCCCAGGGCAAAATTGCCTGCGACATAAAATGCCTGACCGCTGAAGAGGGAAATATCCAGCGAATTGTTTTGCTGCCCAAGCGAACCATCACGCTATTTTGTATCAACCGCGAGCGCGACAATACAAGGGGATCGGGCCGTTTGCCGCCGATGGCGTAACGCATTTCCCGTACCAGTGTATTCAGCGGCCCAAAGGCGGATCGCCACTCCGGGGACAGCCGGGCCTTTTGGGCTGGTGACGTGGTCAAATCAGTTCCGATGAAATGTTGGCCCTTCGCAGCAGTCAGTTCAACGGTCCGCTGTCCATCGCGATGGCGTAAGACTAATTTGCCGTTCTCGATGGCCCAGCTATGCTCATGAATGGATGGTGCCCCCTCCAGCCGATGATCCGGCCGTAGCGTTAAGCGCATGGAACGTCGGCCGGCGGCACGGTAAACATACCGCTTGCCGGCAATATCGCGTTCCTCTATTTCTATCTGTTCCTGCGGTGCCACGGGGAAAATCCTTTCACTAGCATTGATCGTGGCGGCTAAGACGTCCGCGAATCCAGATATTCCACGACATCTCGAACAACCCAGCTCATCGCGTCCATGGCACCTTGCGTCCGGGCGGCCAGATGCGGCGCAAAAATCAGATTGGGTGCCCCCCACAACGGGTAGTCGGCTGGCGGGGGTTCGGGTTCGTGAACATCCAAAGCGGCTCCGAAAATTGTTCCGGTTTTCAGAGCTTGGGCCAGCGCGTAGGCGTCGATCACTTCGCCGCGTGCGGTATTGACCACGATGGCATGATTCTGCATGAGGGAAAATGCCTCGCGGTTAATCATTTGGGCATTGCCCGGACGGTGGCTGACGTGAATTGTCAGGATATCAGAGTGGCGATATAACTCCGACTTTTCCACGCTTTGTGCGGGAAAATCAACCTGAGACGCAACATCGAGAACATCGTTATAGATCACCTTCATGCCAAATGCATAGGCCACGCGTCCCACTGCCTTGCCGATGCGACCCATGCCCAGAATGCCCAAGGTTTTTCCATGTAATTGCAAGCCGCGGCTGGTTTTCCGAAAGCGATGAAATTCTTCCGCGGAAACCGGCGTTCTTAAATTCACCACCGGTCGGGCGAGCGTAAATATCAGATTAAATACATATTCCACCACGGCATGGGTATTGGCCTGGGGGGTGGAAAGGACTTTAATATTGCGCCGGGCGCAAGCTTCCTGATCGATATTTTCCAAGCCCACACCGGCCCGGCCCACCACTTGAAGTTTAGGCCCCAGGGCCAGAAGATCGGCATCCACACGCGTATACGTGCGGACAATGAGTCCGGCGGCTTCAGCTAACGCGGCAGTCAGTGCTGGGCGGTCCTTATAGGTTGTTTCCTGAACCGCAGCGTGCTGTTTCAGCCACGCCAATGGCGTAGCTTCAAGTCCCTCGGTGAGAATAATTGTATGTTTCATAGGCTGTTTTTTTCCTGCCCCGGAATCGATCCGGATATCAGCGTGGAGTATAGTTTGATTGCCAGAGCATTGCCACCGGCCGCAGTACCACCGCCGCAGTACCCCGACCCACGTGGGCAGTCGCTGGGGCCAACGATGGAGTGCAGGATAGGCACGAGGATTTATTCAATCAGTTTGTTTCGTTTGATGCGACTCTTTGGAACCCGCAACCCGTGGCTGCGGCGGTAATCCGGATGTTTAAGTGCCTCTTCTCTAACATCTATGACATTTCTTAAATATCCCAAGGTCAATCACCGCGCCATCGGGGAAATCAGCAGTGGTATCAAACGTGTCGCGGCTGGTGGATGTGAATATGACTACCACGCAACGGGCGGTGCGGACGTACTCCAGGTCGCCGGGTGCCGGGCCGGTGTAGCGGCGGTTATCGGATTTCTGAAAATGGAAAACAAATTGTGCCAAGCCCGCAGGCGTGTTTAAAAGCAGATCGGGACCTGTGACATAAACACCATTGTTGATTTGTTTGAAGGTTGCATACAGTTTGAGTCCCAGGGCGGGTGCTTGCCCGATGGAGTTGGGACGGTGATGCTTCAAGAGCTGAATTAAGCCCCCTTCTTCGGCTTTTGTGTTAAATCGCGATTGATCTCCCCAATGCGTAACCTGCACTCGGAAATTCCGATGCCCCAACGCCGCATAAAGCGTTTGCAGCGTTAGTAAATCGCAGTAGGATAACTTTCTGGAATTGTCTGCAAGCGACGGATTGGGATTATCCGGCGAACCCCGATAGGGGCCGGGCCGACGGATATGCCGGTAAGTTGCATACAGGCGCTGAATGTTTTCCCGCAGTATTTCCGGCGGCACATAAGCGTGCGGACCAGTCAGGGCGGCAAGAAGACCGATTAGTCGGGGCGAAATACCCTGCGGCATGCAGGTGCGTGAAAAATTGTTTACTGGTGAATTAGCTGCTGGGAACAGATCAGTGCCCGGCCCTGTGGGCGATGCGGTCCTGTGTTCATATTGGCCATGCAATGTCGGCATGGGCTTTTGAATCGGATTCGTCGGCAGCAGTCGAAGATCATGTTCCGCGGTACGTGCCAGTGCGGAATAGGGACCGTCATAAAATTCCTGAATCCACACGACCTGGTCCGGGCTGCGCGGAATGTAATCAAATTTGCGCTCGTACCAGCGCAGAGCGGCCAGCATGGGATCACGACGATGTCTATCGGCCAAGAGCAACGCATAAAATTGGCTCCGGGTAAGCAACCGATGCAATAGGCGCAAAGCCCCCAGCCGCACCGCCATGATGTGTGAAGACAAAAGCTTCTCCGCCAGGCAATGCCGCAAGCTGCTGTGAGCCAGAGCACGAATCGCCTCAGCTTCGGGTCGCCGCAGCAGAGGATAGCGGCGGGCGGGGCGATTCAGTGACAGTATCAGCGGATCGATCAATGCCGTATCACCGGTGGCCCGTGCCAGCAAACAGGCGTGAATCAGCACGCGCCAATGTTGGAACCGGGGAATCTGCCGAGTCAACACGCCAATCGCCAGAGATTGATCCGCGGCCATCAGTTGATTCAGGGCATATATCTTGATTTTCGGTGCCTGGCCGTATCCGGCAATGATTCGTATCAGCACCGCCAAACGTGCGCGATACGTTGCCGGGACATAGCGCAACAAGTGTCGATCTGCTTTTTCCCGCGCAAGCGCCGCATCGGAAATATTCCCCAGCTTATGCAAAAGTAACGTTGGCTTGGGGCTTGCCCTCGTTATCGCGATATGGGACGCACAGCCGCCGAGTTGCGCCGTAATTGTCAATAACCCAAGTGCGGTGATGCCCACATGCATCATCGATGGGCCACGCGTTGACTGAAAGAGCAATGCCATGTCTGCTTATCCATGCTCAATACTGAAGACACCTCGTAAACCACCCGAGCATGATATATGCGGCATGTTTTGAATTGGTTAACCTCGCTGAGCTAACGCGGCCTCCCGCGATGCCAAGAACCCCTTGGTTGGGCTTTTTTTGCTTAGCGATTGGCCTTGCAATTCAACGCTTTTGCGCACAAGATTAACGGCACGGTCACTTGCGACCGTGCCGGGATGGATGATGGTCGCTTTTTTATTACATAATTTGGATGTGCTGCTGCCTATGCTGGTGCTCCTGGTCGTGGCGGCGGTTTTTGCGGCCGTGGAAACGACATTCTTTTCCTTGACGCGCCATGAACTTTATGAGTTTAAAATCAGCGGTAAACGGGGGCAAGTGCTGGCGGCTGCTTTACGCGAGCGCAGTCGGCCGCTGCTGGTGCTGATTCTTCTGGTCAATATGGCCTGCACCATTCTGTTTTTTGTGCTTAGCACGATTTTACTGCAACGCCTGAACCGGCATTATGGTCACTTTGCGGTTATCGCATTGAGCTTGGCACCGGTGGTGATTGTGGCGTACTTCGGGGAACTGGTTCCGAAAATTTTCGCGCGGAGATTCAACCGGCACCTGGCCGCTGTGGCGGCGGGACCCATGACCGTGCTGATGCGTGGGGCGGCACCGGTGCTGGGGGTCATTGAACGGGTATTAATAAAACCATCGCATCGGCTTCTGGGGCGGAAGGCCGGCCCGCATTTGTCACTGACGGAACTGCGCGAACTGCTGCTGATGAGCCGGGATCAGGGGGTTATTGATACTGCGGAAAATCAGGTCATTCAGCAAGTGCTGTGGCTGCGGGAAATCCGGGTGCGGCATGTGATGGTACCGCGGGTGGATATGGTGGCTTTTAATATCCAGCGCCCGATTTCCGAGCTTTCAGACCTGCTGCAGCGCAGCAGACTTTCCAAGATTCCGGTGTATGACCGGGACGTGGATAATATTCTGGGCATCCTGTATGCCAAGACGTTTTTGCTTGATACGCCCGCCACGTCCGCAGGCTTGGTGCCACTGCTTAGGCCGGCACACTTTGTACCTGAACTTCAAACGCTGGACCAGTTGCTGGCGGGATTTCGCGCTCGACACCTCCAAATGGCCATGGCGGTGGATGAATATGGCGGCATTGCGGGCGTGATCGCGCTGGAGGATGTCGTGGAGCAACTTATCGGGGAAATTTATGAACCGCATGAGGCGGTAAAAATACCCGTACGAGAAATCGCCCCGGATGAATTTCTGGTATCCGGTGATTTATCGCTTCTTGAATGTGGTGAACTCTTTGGCGATCCGGTAAAAGCGCCGCACATTTCCACCATCGGCGGACTGATTTACGCCCAGCTTAATCGCGTGCCTCGCCCGGGTGACACCGTCGCCCTGGATCGGATGCAATTAACCGTGCAATCCATGCGTGGCCGACGGGTGGATCAGGTAAAAATTGTTTTACGTGATGATACGGATCACGCGCATCCGGAGGGGCGGAAATGACACAGACTGCAGGATTCAGTTTCCTTTCCGGGGCGGCAGCGTTGCATTTTCCGGGGTATGCGGTGACGGGACCTTGGCTGATTCTGGCGATTCTGGGACTTTTGGGGTCGATGATTTTCAGCGGGCTGGAAACCGGGCTATACACCGTTTCGCGGTTGCGGCTGCAACTGCGATCCTGGCGGAAGGAGCCGGCGGCGCTGCAGATTGAACGCTGGCTGCACGAGCCTGCCGCAGTCCTGGCGGGCTTGCTGATCTGGCAAAATTTATGCAATTTTGCGGTATCAGCGGGGGCGACGGTGCTTCTGAGGGAGGCGAAAATTCCGGATGAAATCCAGGCTCTTCTGACGGCTTTTCTGCTTACGCCGCTGATGCTGTTATTTGCGGAAATTATTCCCAAAGATATGTTCATGGTCCATGCCGATAAATGGACGTATCGACTGGTGGGATTTTTAAAATCAGCCCTGCGAATCATTACCGTTATTCCGTTGCTGCCGCTGCTGTTGCTATTGAATATTGTGGCGCTGCGGCTGTTTCGTGGCGGCGATACCAAGGCTGCGGGGGCGCGGGCGGTTTTAAGTTTTGCAGAGGAATCTTCAGCAACCGGGCTGATCAGCGATACGCAGCATGATCTGATTCGCCGGGCCTTGCGCATGGCGCATGTGGTGGTGGGAGATGTGATGGTGCCATGGAACCGGGTCATCGGAATACCACAAACCATCAGTCGCACGGGATTCTGCGCATTGGTGCGGCGGTACAATGTTTCCCGACTGCCGGTGCTGGGGCGCAACACTGAGGATATTCTGGGCGTGCTTTACGTGGTGGATGTACTGGGCCAGAAGCAGGACTTTAATATCCGGGCCAATCTCAAGCAACCTATTACCCTGTTTCCGGAACAGTCGGTGCGCTCGGCGATAACGCTGATGCAGGCGGCGCGTCAAACGCTGGCGATTGTAGTGAATCGGCATGGCCGGCCCATTGGCTTGGTCACCATGAAGGATCTGGTGGAGGAGCTGATTGGAGAACTGCAAAGTTGGTGACGTTCAAGTTCCGACGGCCTTGAGGGCGGCCAGTTCTCTTTCCGCCATTTCACGTTGCGTGCCGTCATGTAGTTTCGGCAGAGCCTTTTGAAATAAATCAATAGCCCGTTTACGATTGACAAAATAACGCGTGTAAATTAACGCCAGAACCAGTTGCACCTGGTCGCAGTTGCTGCCGGTGCCATAATATTTCAGATAATCTTCATACGCTGTGGCGGCCTGCGGATACTGCCCGGCCGCCATGAGTTGATTGGCAATATCCAATTGACATTGCGCCGGGAGAACCTGTGCGGGATCAATCTGCTTTAATTCCAGATACGCATTGGCGGCTTC
>JAJZCT010000306.1 GCA_021828925.1 Planctomycetota bacterium | reverse complement strand
GTTACGGTGGGAGGCGCTGGGTTGTTGATCAAGGCGGAAATGGTTTCATGCGGACCGGTTGGTCCGGTGGCGGGTCTGGTTGCCGGACGGGTTTGGGCCGGCTTGATTGCAACTGAGCGAATATTGTTGTGCTGCTGGATAAAACGCACAAATTCGGGAAGCGTGGCGGCGAAACTCACCCGGCGCACCTCGGCTTCGAGTTGAAAACTGATGGCATGCGCGCAGGCGGATGCGAGTTCCACGTACGCATCCTGCACGGTATTAATGCGGTCGCGCGCGCCAATGCCGAGAATCGCCATCAGGCTCAGAGCCATGGGAAGCAATCCGACCAGCACCAGCGTGCCAATTAGTTTTCTGCGAATACCAAATTGCATTCGTTTCTCACTAAACCCGCCATCACGCGCCTTGCGATGATAATCGGGCCGGCTGGCCCCGGCCAGTGGTGATTATGACAAACGCCAATTCCTATAACATTTGTTCCAGCATGGCCGTCATTTTGGCCAAACTGCCCGGCGGCTGTTCCGCAATGCGCCCGAAAATCCGATGGAATACAGAAAAAAAGTGGATCAATTCCTGCATTCTCCGCACATATGCCGCATGGCCTGCCTGTTGCGCGGGATCCGTTGGCACACTGCCGGCAGATTGCAGGCATTGTTCCAGGCGGTTCAGCAACGGGTCGAGCTCGCGCCGTTTACGTTCCCGGAAAATATTTTGAAACACCACCCATACATCGCCTTCAGTGGTGAAAAAATCGCGGCGGTCTCCCGGTAAACTGGTTCGCCGCACGATGCCCCAATTCACCAGATCACGCAGATTCATGCTGACGCTGCCGCGGGAAATCTGCAGTTCTTCCATGATTTGTTCCGCGGTCATAGGCTCCGCCGAGACCATCAACAACGCGTGCATCTGCGCCATGGTGCGATTAACACCCCAGTGGCCGGCCATCTGACCCCATAAATCCACAAACTGCCGTCGGGAGTCTGCCAGTGTGTTCGCGGTGTTTTCCGTCATGCCGTTTATCCCGTTTGTTTGTCCAGTGCGGTGATGGTTATGTCAATGCCGTCACGGACCATTAAAAAGAATATCCGGCATGGCCCGCAATTTCCACCTCCAGGGAGTCTTTGGGTATGTATCCTGTTTTTGGCCGGGCGGTTTTGCCGGTAACACTTCCTGCAATATACTTTTGGGGTGCTGTAGCGTTATGAACCCGGGAGTACCCATGAACCCTGATGACATCGCAACGCCTGGTAAGCCAAAGGCTCGCGTATCTGCATGTGTGCTGGTATTGCTGATTCTGTTTGGCATCGCCTTGGCCGCCATCGCGGTGGTAAACGCCAAGGTGGGTCGCGGCGTGGCGGTTTCGCATGAATCGGCCGCCGGAGTGCATCAGCTTCCATGAATTAATTCTTCCGCGGCTTTCAGCGCGGCGGTTCGATCGGCAAAGTTGTCTTCCAATTGGCGATCATAAAGTTCTTCAAGCCAGAATTTGAATCGTGGCCCCGGTTTGACGCCCATGGCAATTAAATCGCTGCCGTTCACAAAGCGATCGGGTGTCAGCGGCTTTTGTTTCAATTCCGATATGTGCTGTGTCAGAGCCTGCATGTCCGCACGATCCGAATTTGCCGCAGTGTATAGCGTTATCAAATCGGATGACCAGCTATGGGCCAGCAGCCGCCTGAAGGCCGCCAGCCGCAATGTTCGCCATTGGACCAGGTATGGCAGGTTGTTCAAAAGCCATTGCGTCCATTGCGTTTCTTCCGTGCTCAGCGCCAGGTTTTCCTGCAATGTGTTGCTTTCAATGACCAGAGCGGCGGCGTTTTCTTCATCCACGGCGGCCAGATCCAGCAGAATGGCCGCCAAAGCCAGCGGAAAGGAGCTCTTCTCCGGCAGAGCGGAAATTTTCGGCAAGTTGATTGCCGCAATCGTTGGTTCAATGTGTTTCGACCAGAACGTATTGAACAATCCGCTGTTAATCAGTAAATGTACCGCAAGGTGCCGTTGCGGATGAACCAGCATTTTACGTAATTCCTGCCCGATGCGCTCCCGGCTGATTTCGGATAATTTCCCGGCGTTCGCCACAATCGCATCCCATGTCCCCGGTTCAATGGAAAACTGCAGCCGCGCCGCAAATCGCACCGCCCGCATCATGCGCAGATGATCCTCGCGGAAGCGGTGGAGCGGCTGGCCAATGGCCCGGAGAACCTTGGCCTCAATGTCCGCCTGGCCACCCACATAATCAATAAGCTTGTCCTTCACAGGATCAAAAAAAAGGCCGTTACAGGTGAAATCTCGCCGCTGTGCATCATGTTCTGCCGTGGTATAGGTGATGCTGTCAGGCCGTCGGCCATCGGAGTAAACGCCGTCCGAACGAAACGTGGCAACTTCAATGCAGTACCCATGGCGGCGTACCATGACCACCCCGAATGCCGCGCCAACACGCATGCTGCGCGGAAAGAGTCTCACGACATCTTCGGGGCGCGCGGAAGTGGCAATGTCATAATCTTCGGGCACATTGCCCATGATCTGATCGCGTACACATCCACCGGCGAAATAGGCTTCATGCCCGGACGCCTGCAGTGTCTGGACAACCTCGGTGGCAATTTTCCGCCGATCCAATTTCTTTTCCTCATTCATAAACACGATTATAGCCGCAGCCTGATAACGTGAGGAGTCGCTGTCATCGCTGCATGTCTCCGCGCCGCAAGACCTCAAACGGCATCGCCGGCAGTCCGGCCTTATTAGCCAAATTGATTGCCATCGCAAAAGATCCTGCGCCCCGAAAAATGGCGATGGTTTGGCAGCAATTTACGCGATCCGTCGAACGTCCATACCTGTGTGCAGCAACGCATCCGGCTGTGCCGAGTCTCTGGACCCGCGGGTGGCCAAGCCGGTACGACATATGTATGGGGACTTCCGTCGGCCTGGCGACAGGCCGGGGCGGCCTCGGCTGCGCTTGCGGGGAATCAATAAAAATAATCCGATTCAAATGCTGTGCCTGTTCGCCGGTCCCGACTTGGCGTGCTTCGCAAGCGATTTATCGCGCGGTGAATTTCCAATTTTGGCCGCCTACAATTCTGCAGTTCTTGCTCGCTGGAAGTCCTGGAGCGTTTCCACTTTTCCTTCGATAAGAACCTGATGATGAGGTGCCCGGATGGCACAGTTGCAGTACAGTTCTTTCAGTCCCAACCCGAATGATTCCACAGCCCATTCGCCCCCCGATGTGCCGCCGCAGGCCGATATCGACCTGCTGGATGCCTATTCCCGGGCGGTTTCCGCGGCCGTGGAAACCGTTGCGCCAAGCGTGGTCAATATTGAAGTTTTCCAAGGGTCGGATTCCGCACGCCGTGCCGGAAGCGGATCAGGATTTATTTTTACACCCGATGGTTTTGTTCTTACCAACAGCCATGTCGTGCATGGTGCGGTGCGTATAGCCGTCACCACCGCGGATGGCCGCCGATTGCGGGGATTTTTAATTGGAGATGATCCGCATACCGATTTGGCCGTCGTTCGCATAGACGCTGAAAACCTGCCGGCGGCGCAGTTTGGAGATTCAACCCAACTGAAAGTGGGGCAGGTTGCAATTGCCATCGGCAGTCCGCTGGGGTTTCAGGCTTCGGTTACCGCGGGCGTGGTCAGCGCTCTGGCCCGGTCTTTTCGCAGCGGATCCGGACGGTTGATAGACGGTGTTATTCAAACCGATGCCGCACTGAATCCGGGAAATTCCGGCGGTCCCCTGGTGGCCTCCAATGGCAAAGTAATCGGCGTAAATACCGCGGTTATTCTGCCCGCACAGGGAATCTGTTTTGCCATTTCCTCCAACACCGCCGAGTTCGTGGCGTCGCGGTTGATTCGCGATGGAAAAGTTCATCGCAGTTATATCGGTGTTTCAGGACAGGATGTGCCAATTTCCCGGCGTATCGTCCAGTTTTACAAATTGGACGCTCCCAGTGGCGTGGGAATCGTGGCCATAGAACCGGAAAGTCCCGCCGATGAGGCCGGGCTGCAATCCGGTGATATTATCCTGGCACTGGATCGCCAGCGCGTTTCGGGTATTGATGACCTTCACCGCCTGTTGACCGAAGAACGCATCGGCAAGCACACCGGAATTCGTGTATTGCGGCAGCATGACCTTACGGAGTTGCTCATTACGCCCGCCGCCGCGCTGCAATAATGGCATGTGGGATCGATCGCCCGTGAATATGCTTTGGCTTGCGAATCTGCACCCTGCCGACCGGCCGCCTTACACCCGACGCCCAGGTGGCGCACGCTGGGTTATGTATTTCGGACGCCGTGGATCAATCGATTAACCGGTGTCTGAAGTATTTGCAGCATATCGCGGCAGGTAACCATGCCACTGTCTGTCAAATTCTTCGCAATCTGCGAAGAATTCCCAACTCGGCACACCGCGCTTTTGACGGACGGTAACCGTCGGCGAAGCCGGCGGCTATGTGGTGTTTGGTTGCGGCTTTGCCGCGCTGGGTCAATCGGCGCATCCGGCTGTGATTCTGTCTGGAACGGATACTGATTGCTTGATCCATCCCGCAAAATACTTGAAGATTTGCCCGGCAGAGTGGCTTTTCGCTTTACTCGGCGCGCCGCTGGCAGTAAATTCTTACGCATGAATACTGTCAGTGAATCAGAATCTGCTGCCCC
>JAJZCT010000004.1 GCA_021828925.1 Planctomycetota bacterium | reverse complement strand
ATCTGTGCCGCGGGATTTGCGCAGCAGGATAATTCCGATGGCCAGCATCACCGTGCCGCAAAAGAGAAAGCCCATTCGACCGGACACGTCGTTGGGTATCAGCGTAAACAGACAGATCGCCACGCCATACATCGTTCCCAGTATGCCGAGAACTTTATACAGCGGTCGATTCTTGGTTCTGGTGTCGGCAATGTGCTCCTGCACGGGCGTGTTAAGATTTCTCCGCAGGGCCTCAATGCGTGCAACATGCTCCGCCGAAGAGGAACGGTAGAATAAACCGGTAAATAAAAACCACGCGGTTCCGGCTCCTATGACCACAAAAGTTGTCAGGAAAAAAAATGCGTCGGTGCGCTGACTGGGCGTGATATGGCGGTAAAGCCCGGGCAGCAATACAGGCAGTATCGCGGGAAACGTCAGCTTGATAAGGCCGGAGGCAATCAGGCCTACCACGGCGGTGCTCCATCCGGACCAACTGGGCGTACGCAGGTAAATCAGACACAACGCCAGCGGGACGGTCATGGGCAATAACAAGCTCGCCGCCAACTGATTGGTCAATGTGAAAAGCCCCGGAATACTGCCCTCACCGAGTAACACGCCAATGCTGATAATGATGGCACCGAATGCCAGAGTCGTGAGCTTGCTGATTTGCAGTAATTGCTTTTCGCCGGCCTGCGGATTGACAATAGGGAGATAGAAATTGCGCACCACCACGCCCACTCCCTGGTTGAGTACCGCATCAAGGCTGGTAATGGTGGCGGCAAATATGGCGCTGACCAGCAGGCCGATCATTCCACGCGGCATGGTGGCCAGGCATACCGCGACATAGGCCGCCTCAGAGGGGTGCTGCAGGTGCGGAAATTGCTGATGCAAATTCGGGTGCGTCACGATGGCGGTCATGGCAGGAATAATCCAAATCACCGGTCCCACGGTCAGGCCGATAATCGGTATGATGGTCATGCGGCGGGCCTCACGGTCGCTGCGCAACATTAAAAATTTTGGAGAATTTTCCACGCTGTTAAACATGAGAATATTCATTAAGCTCATGGCGATAATCCATGCGCTAATGACACTCACGGGCGTATGGGCGGTCCAGTCAAAGTAGGATTTCGGCACGCGATGAATTAATCCGGCAATGCCGCCGACCCCCGGTTGGTGCAACGCCAGCACCGCCGCTACTAAGGCAATGGCCATGACCAGAAACATTTGAATAAAATCATTGGCCGCCACCGCCCAGGCACCGCCAAAGAATGACACCAACGTCACCAGCACACCGCAGGCCACCAGCGTGGCCACCAGATTGACATCAAATACGGACGACATGAACACGGCCACCGCGTACAGCGCCACACCGCCGACCAGCCAGAGTATCGGAATTTTTACCCAGGTATAAAATTGTTGTGTGGGACGCCCAAAGCGGGCCTCCACCGCTTCCATCCATGTAATCACACGCAGGCGGCGAAATCTCCGGCAGGTCCAGACCCAGACGGTGATAAACGCGACGACATTTGAATAATATAAGGCCAGCACAAATGTGCCGGTTTTATATACTTCTCCGGCGGCTCCGGTAAATGTCCAGGCGCTGAAATTCATAAACAGGGCCGCACCGGTAATCCACCAGGGAATCCCGCCGCCGGCGCGAAAGTAATCAGAGGTGTTTTTGCTCTGCCGCCGCAGCAGCAGGCCGGCTGAAAAAATCAACCCGAAGTACATCGCAATGGCGAGATAATCGTAGATTGAAAGCATGAAACCTCAGTATTCAACCGGCGTCGGAAAGCCTGGACCCGAAGTTACCATTACGGCACCAGCCATTGCGCTAATTCTCCGCCCCATCCACCGGGCCGGAAATTGCCGGGTGATCCATTGTACCGGGCCGTAATATTGCTGACCCGCACGCCACACATCAGCGGCTTCCAATGTGATGGATCAATAGAATAACCGTCTCGCGCGGTCTAATGGCCATGGGACCTTCCAATGTCAACGTCTTTCCGTTCATCAGATTGACCGCACGGCTCATACCAGCTGCCGGCTTAAGCATATACGTATGATGCCGGGAGGTATTCATTCCGATGAGATACGGGCCATAATGCAGGCGATAAAAACCCGCGCGACCCAGGTACGGCCCATAGCGGCCGCGCGGGAACGGGCCGTAATGGCCGTCGGTCATCACGTACCCTTTGGGCAAAACCGGGATGGGAAGTTTTTCGCCGGCGTAGGCGTTATGGATTTTGTTCCCCGGTGGAATAAAGCCGGGAAATTGCACTTGGTCAATATCATCCGGGCGAACAAAATATTTCCCGCTGGGCGTGAAGTGTACCTGTTCATACGCCCGCACCAGGCGGTCCATGATTGGCGTCGTGTAATGAATGCGCGCCAGGCGGTTAATGCCGTCATACGCCCGGTAATACAGTGAGATATATAAACGGGTATGATTATGTTTCACCACCACCACCCCGTCCTGCGGATCGGCCCAGGCGAAGTCGGGTTGTCCGGGCGTCATCGGCAATTCCATATGCGTTGGTGGGAGTTTTTTTACTGCGGCATACTGGCCGGGAATTTCCAGCATTTGCTTTATCGGCGCGCTGCCAAAACTGTACAGCATGGGGCGTATGGATTGAAAATACTGATTGTCCGCCAGGCACTGCTGAGCGTAACCGAGCAGTGTTTTGGATTTATCACCGAGAAGCGCGGCACATTGCATGCCTGTGCCGCCAAGCGTGCGATCTCCGTAGCAGACTTCCTCCGGATATAAATTGTGTCGCCAACCGATCACGCCCTCCAATCGCATGGCGCGGTAGCCATTATGATCAACACCAGGGGCCATGAAATAGCCACGGGCCTTGAGCATTTTGATCAACTGCTTTTCAATTTTCGCATTACCATGGGTGGCATCAGCCATCTGCCAGAGAAAATGGGTAATGGTTTCACCGTAGCTGGCAACATAACCCAATTCCCGCGACAGCCCCTGCCGCGTGACTTCATAATAATGATGTCCGAACGGCCATTGCCAACCGGTTGCCGTCTTGTTGCCCCGCCAGCGCACCAGCCCGATGGCTTCATATAAATACCAGCGTGCCTGTTTTTCCGGCATGGCTGATTTCGGAGCCAGCAACTGCAGGCCCAGGTTAGCACAGTAGATATTGTAATTGACGATCATAGCCTGATTGGTGTAATAGCGTTCGTGGGTGGTCAGATACGCGATGGTCTTTTGCAGCAGACCCGCCCATGCCGCGGCTCTTGGTTCGGCTTTTTGATTCTTTAACCGGATCGGTACATTCATATATGCTTTGAGTGCCGGATAAATCAACGATACCGCCCGGCCCACAGGGGCATAAAGCCGCCAGGTGACATTGGCCTCCCGGCGATTTCCACGGCCTTGGGCCATCGCATCAACATCGCGAATGATGCGCTTGATCACTGCCGGATTGTGGTAGGCCATGCACCAGTTCGTGTTATACGCTCGCGCCAGCATGTCCACACGCTGGGGGCCGTCTAGATTCCTGTTGCGCAAATTGCCCGCGAGGGCCTGATTGACGTGAAATTTCAATTGTTTGAGGATCGCTGTGCCGGGGTCCCGCCGCACGGGTGCTGGTGCTGGCGCACTGCCCTGAACATCGCCAACCGGTGGAACAAAAAATGGATTTGTGCTGATATAGGCTTTGTAAATACCGCGTGATGGGTGCGTCAGGTGATGCTGATACTGCCGGAAATTACTGGCGTACATCCAGTCATAGCCGATGGCTTGGATTTCCAAATGTACCTCACGCTTGCCCCGCGTGAGCTTTCGCGGCAACGGCTCGGTAACATAAAAAAAGCGTCCGGGAAATGGCCGGGAATTGGTCAGGCTTTCCGATCCGGCATCTTCCGCACCACTGATCAGGCCGTAATCGGACATAAAGCGATATCCCACCTGCAATCCGTCGCAATACAAAAGCAGCCTTCCCAAGTTTTCACCGCGGTCGTTACCCCAATATTTCACCGTAATGTAATTGGTCTTTTTCGGATTACATTTCATGGTAAAGTTCAGATGACCGCCATAAATCTGATAAGGATGCAGTGGCAGAAGTTCCCGCGCGCTTTGCCCCATTCCTCCATTGATAACGCCCGATGCGAACGCGGCCAGATGATGCGCCGCTTCGCTGGTGGGTTTTCCAAAAGTGATGCAGTCAACAAAGCTGCTACGCGGGGCGATTCGGCTTACCGGAGCCTGCGCTTGAAGAACTCCGGTAATTCCAGCGGCGGCCAGAGCCCAAGCGATTCCCACCGTCCGGCGAGTGACATCTCGATACGCCGAGAGAAAACTTTTCCCATTCACCATGATCCCGTTTCCATTTTCGCACATACGCACAATTCCGTACAACATCGTAACACTGAACGCCGTTACCTGATATTTGCCGACAAAGGCTTTCCGGTAGCGCACAGCCGACTCTATCATCGCGGTGCCTCATGATAAAAGCAATATCACTATGCGTTTAAATTTTATCATTCCGCGACAGGCCCAAAACTCCCAAAAGCTGCATGAAACGCCCTTGCGTCCGACTGCCTTTGTCGATAATACTGTAAGTCCTCAGGGCGGAAATCCGCCGGCCCGGCGGCTTGAACATGAAAGCAGTAAGTTATGGCAGGCGCGACTTCTTCGATGATCAGCATCTGGTTTGGAAATTTCTTTGAACCCTTCTTCAGTGATCGCGAGGCTGTGCGGCGGGGCATTGCGGAAGTGAAAGCGTTGGGGTTTACCAGCATCAATCTGGATTCCAAACCATGGGAGGATTTTTTTGCTCGCTATCGCGGCGAGCCGGCAAGCCCCTATGTGGCCATGCAGGAATTCATGATGCGGGAAATGCAGGTGAATGGACTGGATTATACGCATCTGGCCCTGTATTTATGCGGGGATAATCTGTATCCCAGTATCCGGGATGTGCCGCCGGTACGCGGCGAAGAATCCGTATGCCCTGACGGCAAACCCATGGGCACGTACAAATATTGGTCGCCGGCGGCGCAAGCCACCATGGTGGAGCATGTGCAGGGATTACTTACACTTTACGGCCCGGGCATGAGACGCAAGGCAAGATCGCCGCGGATCATCATGCAGACGATGTTTGAGCCGATCCCCAAACCAAGCTTTGATGACGAGGGCAAACAACGCTACATCGCCTGGTTGAGGAATCGCTATAACGGTGATCTGGCCCTGTTGAATCAGCGTTATAAGCTCGCCGCAGAATCCTTTGAGGCTCTTACGCCGGCTCAATATTATCTGAGACCGGAAGAATTGAATTGGGTGGATTGCTCGCGGCCCACGCCCCGCGATTTTGAACAACGCACGGGCGATTTTTACCGCTGGATTGACAATCAGACGTATCTGGCGGGTGAATTGCAGCAGTATCTGGCGGTTATGAAGCAGCACTGGCGCAAAATGGACCCGCCGATTTTTATCCAACCTGTCTTACATCAGTGGGGCTATTTTTTTAACCCGCCGGGCCACACCATGTGGCAAACCGGCCAGCGTGCGTTGGATGTATACGCATGTGCCAAGCATGTCGATTCGGTGTTGCTGATTGCTTCCCCGCTGAACGCGGAAAACCGCCCGGACGCCATGGCTCTTAGCGTGGAGGGGTCGATCATGCGATGTGCTAATAACCGGCAGGATTTTACCGGCGGGCTTTATATGGGGCGGCATGTCAATGGCGATATCTATCGTGCTGTGCCCCCGGCGGAGGCTATTGCCACGCTGGTGGCTAACGGGGCGAAATCGCTGCATCTATATGGTTACAGCGGCCTGGACGATGGCGGTGTGCTTTACAGGATGGACAGGATATTCAAAGAATCTCTGCGCGTGGCCAATACATGGGCTTCGGAAGTTATGCCGCTGTTGAATACGCCGCGACCGCAGGAAGTTGCCATTCTTTTCCCAGCGGAAATGAGCCTTTATGAGCCACTGGAAGTGGATCAGCAGGGGCGACATCGGATGGATTTACTGGGCTGGTATGCGCAATTTGTGGATTTGTCCTGGCATGTGGATATTCTTCATCCCCAGCAGATAGCCGCCGGCGCATTAGCCCCCTACCGCATTCTAGTAATTCCGCATTGTTCACTTTATGACCTGGGAGACAACGCGGGCTTGGAGGCGGCCGTGAAGCAATTCGCGGCTGCTGGTGGCACAGTCATCCACGGCCCGCATTGCGAACTGGCGCGAAACGTCTGGGGTGTGGAGGAATATGAAACAGAGTTTGACTGTATTGCATGGCGGGAAAAGGTTATTCCGCATGGCTGGTCAACAGTAGCGTACCGGCGCGGAAAGGCACTGGGCAGCTATATACAATCCGGTGCTACGGCGATGGCGCAGACGGAAGCAGGCCAGGGCAGAATACTTTCATTTGGATTTCAATATGGCTATTCCTATTGCCGCAGCACGATGCCGATTGTGCCGCCGCAATATGGCCGCCAGGAAATGCACCCCATTATCCTGTTGCGGGAAACACCGGTCGCCCGGTTGATTGGATCTCCGAAGGACCTTCCCATTCCGGCGGCGCGGGGCGTGGAAATGGCGCGGTTTGGGCAGCGGATGATCATCGTGAATCACCGCAGCAGTCCTGTGGATATCAGCGGTATTCAATGTGACAGTCAAATAGCGCAGGTGCCGACGGCAGCGGGCTTCCTGGCGGCTCATTCGGCAACGTGCCTCACGTTGGCATAAGATTATTTCGCTGCGGAGATACCACACTTTCCGCACAGAGCACTAACGACAACTTGTCCGAAACACGGCACAGCGGATTATTGATGCGCGGAGCGGATAATTTCAAAATCCCGCACGACCGGACCGACGCTTTTCACGCGCGGATGAATGGACCTGCCCCATTGGTAGGCTCCGATGATGACTTTCATGGGAAACTTGGCCTGCGGCGGAACCGGCAGGAATTGCAATGTGCGATTGTCAGCAGCTAATTTTACCGGTCCACTGATCACGAAGAATTGTACCGGCAGCCTCAGGCTTGAGGTCGCATGAAGCCGAATGGTTTTCGTGCCCCATGCCACATTTTTAAGTGCGGGGAACGTGAGGGTCTGGGCGCGGCCGGCGGTGTTTCGGTCGGCGACCCAGATGTGGGCTGGACGATCGGTGGATTGGTATTGCGCATCGCCGGGGCTGTAGGCAATTACCCAAGGTTCCCACGGCGGCCCCTGCCGGCGCACGCCGCCGCGGCGCATCCAGACGCGGAATGTGTGCGGCCCCACCTGCTTAAGCGCCCCGCTGCCAATGGTCCAGAATTGGATGGGCTCATTACAGTGCCCCAGTCGCTGTCCCTTATATAAATGTGGCGTCGGTGAGCGATTGAGATAGCGGGCCTGAACATTAAATGTTACGCCACCGGGATTAAAATCCGCGCCCATGCTGGCAAAACCATTTTGTTTCAGCGATGCCGGCTTTCCATTAACTACAAAATTAATAAGTTGCGGCTTTTTCGCATAGGTGCCGGCCATATACGTGTTCACCGCCTGCGCCAATTGCCGATTGAAGAACCAGGATTCGTGGGCAGGGTTGCCGTGAAAATCACGGTAAGGCATGGCTTTGGAGTTTTTTGTGCCGTAGGTTTTTATGTTGATGACCCACCCATGATTTTTATTTACCGCCAGCAGGTGTACGGGCTGATTCTGCGGTTCGTCCGCGGGGACACGGTACTTGACCGCGTCCCGGATAAACATGGCCACCAGCGGGGCGGATTTTTCGCACCAGTCAAAATGGCCTGTGCCGGCGTCCAGGAATTCGCCGGTGATACTCTGCGGCCATTTTTTTCGGGCGGCGATAAAATCGCTTTTGTCCCATGGAATCAGCAGCCCCCAGCCAGCCCCCCATTCGCTCCATTGGGCCTCGAGGTGAAATACCGGAATACCGGGTTGCAAACCGCCTTGTCCCGGCGTCGGAAATCCACATTTATCGGGAATCAGAGCAATGATTCTTCCCGGGTTCCAGGCGGCCATGCCGTAAACAAAAGGTGCTGCCGCAGAGTGGCCGAAGATCAACAGCGGGGCATAGCGGATTTCTGAATATCCTGAAACTTTTGCCAGACGATTCAGCGCTCCCTGCAATACGGCACCCGCCTTGGCGGGCGGCCCGAACTGATTGCCCAGGCTCAAGCCCGAATCGTGCACACTTGTGGATCCTGGTGCAATCCAGACGATTCCCAAGCCGGATTGCGCACAGGCTTTGCGAATAATCGGGTCGGCAAACGCCGGCTCTTCCAGCATATTCTGCAAACCCACCAGCAGGCCGCGAATCCGGCGGCACTTTGGCGAAATCCATAAATAAGCCCGCTTCTTGGTATATCCCGGCACCCGCACCGACCATTGATATACCGCATCAGCACGCACGGACATCCCCGCAAGCGGTACGCTTAGAAGCACAGCCGCCAAGAATAGTAACACAATTTTAGTATTTTTCATTTCGTGGGAACCCTGTTGACCATAAGAAAAAACAGGCCATCATGCGCGCCCGCGATGATGGCCAATGAGGGAAGAATCCATTAACCTGCGCGAAACCGCAGACGCCCGATCAGGCCCGCGCCTTACGGCGGAGCAACAGCAGGCCCATGGCCCCAAGAGCGACCAAACCCAGCGATGCGGGTTCCGGCACGGCGCTGACGACCAGTTGTTCGCCGGCGGCATTGGATTGCAGAATATAGCTGAAAGCCCCGCCCGGGGTGGTCCCAATCGCCAAGTTGCTTAAGCCCGAAGACGACGCAGCGCTGATCAGGTTATAAGTTCCGGTTCCAAACCCCGCCAGCCCTGTGATGTTTACCGCTACCGGGCCTGTGGCGGATATAGCGCCTGCCACGTTGATCAAATCCGATGCACCACCGGAGCCAATCTCAAAAGCCAGAGAAGAACCAGAGGCTAGCGCAAGCGTGTTGCTCAATGCCAGCGTACCAGTCGAGCCGTCAACAAGATTGATGGCTCCTCCGCTGACGGTCACAGCGCCGGAAATGGTCCCAGTGCCCGCCAGCGCCCCATTGGTGTTCACCGTCACCGCACCTCCGCCGGTCAGGGCACCCGTTATTGCCAACGTACCGGCGTTGACGGTCGTGGCTCCAGTATAGATATCAGTACCACTGAATGTCTCTGTACCCGTTCCGACCTTTATTACATTGATAAAAGCACCGGTTCCCGTCGCTTGCCCCACAGTCTGTTTGCCTATATTACCGGCGAAATTTCCGCTGTCCCCGTTATTCCCAAGCGTAATTGTTGAGGCCGATGCGGTGTTGTTATTGCTGAGATAGCCAGCCGATCCACCGATTAAAGCGCCGATGGTCTGATTCCGCCCACCGAACATACCGAAGCGAGCGGTTCCCGTGTCACTGGCCGGGTTGGCACTGGTGCCGCCAAGGATCAAGTCGGAATTGGTCGGTGCGGCATTGGCTTGTTGCGGATCCCAATTGCCTTGCGTCAAGGCTACTGGACCGCTGAAACCGGACCAGTTTGTATTTCCATAGGTTCGTAGGGACGTGCCAAAGTTCGGGCTGCCCGTAACGATCAGCCCCTGATTCCCGGTGACGGTCAGCCCGGAAAGGCTAACCACCGGGCCGCTGGCACTGCTGGTCCACGTCAAACCCGGCGTGCCAGTGGAAGTAGCAAGATTAAGTGTTCCACCCGTAATGGTCAGCCCATGATTGGCGTTAAAACCCGCGACCACGGAGCCAATGGTAACGGGAGTCGAGCCAATATCAACGGTATAATTAGATCCCGGATTGGTGAAAGTGGCAACGCCATCGGTCCCGTCAGGGTACGAACCGGAACCCGAGGTGATGCTCCAGTTGCTACCGGTCGTCCAACTGTCGGTCGTGGCGGACGGGTTGGCCCATGTACCGCTGGTGGCCGCAGCCTGTGCGGCATTTCCAGCGAAGCAGGCAGTCGCGACCAACAAGCAAGCGGAGGCGACAACGGCTTTTTCAATTATAATTGCATTTTTCATAGCATGACCTTTCGTATTTAACATGTGGAAATCCTCTCTGGTGGTTCGCCGCTGGAGATTTTCCTCCCGCAGCGATTTACACCGGCGAAATTACTAAAATCAACTGTGATCCCCGGGCCAATTGCCTCGCCGGAAAATGGCATGGCCGCCACATGGCATCACGGCATTCATGATCTGATCGTAGATCACGTTTATCATTTGACTCCCTGCTTTTCCTCCTTTCATCGTTCGGCGTTCCAAGTGTTGGAAAGTGGCCTTCAGCAACACACTCGCAGGACGCTTTCCATTAAATTTATCATTCAGACTCAATAATCACGAATACGCCCGCCCGACCCTATTGGCGTGCCATCCTTGGATCGCCTTCACTCTTCATTGCGATTCGGGTCAAACGTTATATCCGGCGGTAGCGGATCATTCAGCAGTGGGTTTGGTGAATAATGGTTCTCGGTAAACTTGTACGCCGATACGTGCCCATCGGCAAACGCGAAGTTGCTGGTCCCGGTGGTAGCGTCGAGTCCCCAAGGATTGTAGTAGGGCGAGCCTTCTGTCAGGCCATGCACGGGGTACACGTCAAACCATCCACGGAATTCCACGGAATAGGGTCCAGCCGGGTCCGCCAGTGGAGCCGCCGTCCACACTTCATCAAGGAGAATCACGTCCGAGGGGCCTTGTACGCTGCTTAGGGGAATCGACGATTGAATCGCTCCATTATTGAACCCAGGGTCGGTTGGACTCGCCCGGTTAATCACACCTCCTGCCAACCATCCATTGATTTCATAGCTGCGAAAGCGTTTCGTAGGAGTGTAGCCGTCCGTTGCAAGCCAACCATGAGCTTGAACCGTCGGGCAAAGAAATACGGTCTGGGCCGGCACATCTATTCCTCGCGCGAGTTCTTCGCAGTACGAAAGACTTCCGACCCCGGGAGCGTTGACCCGAGCCGTAGGTGGAATGGCATTCGGGCTGGAGTAGATATAGGGATAAAGCAACTGATCCCAATACGGGTTGCCGCAGTATGTTGAGAAGTGCATCCCGTAGGCGGTATTACCCCACACCGGCGCACCACCATGGTTGGTCTGGGCGTATTCTATGATGGCCTGACCGAGGACGCGCTCATTAGACGCGCACACGGTTTCCATCGCCAATCCCTTGGCCTTAGCCAAAGCCGGTAACAACAAGGCAATCAGCAACGCGATGATACTGATCACCACCAGCAGTTCAATGAGGGTGAAGGCCCCATGCCGCCGATGCTGGGACCGCAAAAGCCGATAACCCAGCAGCCCTGAACCCGACGGCTTGGCCATCGGTGGCACCCCTGGCATTGCGTGGTTCGGATCGCTGATCATGATTCCTCGATATTCTACAATCGTGTTCATGGTTAGTACCTCAAAAAGCGCCACGAAAATATTCCGTATAAACATCTCATACGCGTCGACGAAGAGGCTTTTTTCTCTCCGTGCCTGCCCGGTATTACGAACCGGCTCCCGGACACAACCGACCTTACTAAACCAAAGCCAGGCGGAAACCGCCTTACATTTGACATTTATCATTATGGAACATCAAAACCGCAAAGTCAATATCAAAATGCGTCTAAATTTTATCATATCGCGACACTTTTGCGCACGCCAATCGCTGCCACGCAACACACAAAACGCTGTATTGACAAGGGTTTTGCTCGCCATAAACCTCGTTTTCGGCAGACAGCAAATCGCTCATTATTTTTCACAGTTGCGAATCTTGGACGAAACGTCATTCACGGCGTGAGGCGGGACCTCCAGCGATATTTTCCCGGGGAATGGATGCCGCCGCGTCAGCAGGAACCATTCAATGCCCATGTCGGCCGTATACGCAAATTTCGGAAATGCCGCAGATGCCTTCGGTCGCAGTTCCCTCAATGACCACGCGCACATATCGCCCATACACTGGCGGATTGAACTGGTGATTGTCGGCAGATCCGCTGGCCGCGCGCCGCCAGTGTCTTCCGGTGGTGGAAACCAGGATACTAAATCGGTAATCACCATTGCCGGGGAAAGTCACCTTCACGTCGGAAATTGTATAACCACCCTCCAAATCAACCTGACACCATTGGCCCGGGCTATTCTGGGCGGCCCGCCAATAGGTGGAAAAATTGCCGTCGTTCGCAAAGCGTGAGCTATGCCCATCCTTGCTGGAGGAAGAGGTTGTCGGTCGATTGATCGCCAGATCGATCATCTTGGCGGAATGGGTTTGGTACGTATTTTGATCAGGCTGCGGTGAACGAATGTACGGGCGGTTAGCCACACGCGGTGTATGACCGGGAACATAACGCGGCTCGCCGGTGGTGGTAATTCGCACAAAGGCGGGGTCCAGTCCCGGCGATGAGGCGCGGATGATGCTTTCGCCGGCATGGTAACTGCGGAATTCGATCGCTGCCGTCCCATCCCGAATGCAAATATCTGAATGTGGCGCAAAGGTAATCTCCGGCCCTGTGGGAAATTCGCCCGGCCCGGATTCAATCTCCAGCTTTACCGGCGGCGAATCACTGATCGGCTGCCCGCGAGCGTCCACCACTGTCACGACGATATGCGAATCCTCTATTGCGTCTGTGCCGTGAATGACATGCCTGTCGGTGGCGACATTCAGCCGAGCCGCCTTGCCGGATTTAGGCCAGCGGGGCGGCGATATCCGGCGGTTATGATCCTGGTACCAGTACCACGCCCGCTTCGGGAGCCGATAATAATCAATAATCCCCATTTCTCCAGTCATGCCCACCCATGTGCCGTAGTCAAATGCACACCAGATGGATATTCCGCTGCGCCAGGCAAATTGTGTGGATTGAAGAGCGCCGAAATCAGGCTGATATCCGCCGGGCCTCGTCGCCGCCACGGAACCATATTCCGTTACCAAGTTGGGAAAACCTGGATTTATGTATAGCGTAGCGCCGTCGCCGTTGTACCCCGCAATATCGCCCAGTTTATCCACGCCGCCGCGCTGCGCACCGCCGATGCCCGCCGGCCGCGACGGGTCAAGCTGATGTGTTCGCCGCACCATCTGCCGTAGCAGATTTTTCATGCGTCCGAAAACCTTCGGGTTCGTAAAAAACACTTCGTTGCACATGCTCCAGGCAATGATGCAGGGATGATTCCGGTGCATGGCGATCATTTCACCAAGTTGATCCAGACAGCTTTTTTCAAACCCGTTCCAATGCGCTTGCTCAACCGGGTAAGCTGAAGCCCGCCAGTTGCCATCCGGACCGAAACCTCCCACTCCCCAGAAGCACATTTCGCTCCATATCAATATCCCGTAATAGTCACATGCCTCCATAAATGCCCTGCTGTGCGGATAATGCGACGTGCGGATGAAATTGAACCCCGCCTCCTTCACCATCCGCACATCGCGCCATGCTCCGGCATCCGTCGCCCCGGAGGCCCACCCCGCATGATCCTGATGCACATTGGCACCGTGAATCCACAGATGGCGGTCATTGAGAAAAAAGCCTTGTTCCGCCGTCCACTTAAACCAGCGGAAGCCCAGCGGCGCACTATCCTGATCCACCGGCCGGTCGCCGTCCAACACGGTTGTCCGCATTTGATACAAATGCGGATGGTCCGGATGCCACAGATTCGGATGCACTATTTCATGCTGCTGTACAAAGGTCCGTGATTCCCCCGCCCTGATTGTTTGCACGCTGCGAAATTCCGCCACCGAAACACCCTGCGCATCAACTACCTCGTGCAAAACCGTACAGCGCCGCGACTCCCCCCCCGCATTGTTTACGCACGTTTCTATTTTTACCTGGGCTAACTCTTGCGAAACGCGCGGCGTGGTGATCCGAACACCCTGATACGCCAGATGCAGGGAATCCGTTGCGCACAGCCATACGTTTCGGTAAATTCCGCCGTCAAAAAGATGATCACCCGCGCGCGGTGCCACTTCTGGGTTCCAGACATTACTTACGCGTACCGCCAGAATATTGGCTCCGGTCCGCACCGCGTGAGTTATATCCAGATTAAAACTGGTGAATCCACCCGTGTGTCCCCCCACCCCCTGACCGTTGACGTAGACCTGCACCTGCTGGAATGCGGCTTCAAATTCCAGCGAAATCTTTTTTCCGCCCCAATCAGCAGGAATCACAATTGCCCGGCGGTACCACCCCATTCCCACATAAAATTCTGTGCTGCGGAAATAAGGAATGCTAAACGAATGCGGCAACCCAACGCTTTGCCATTCGTGGTCGGCGTATTCCACTTGACTGGCCCGTTGATGCTCGCCAAATTCAAACTTCCAGCCAGCATTCACGCACGTACGGGACCGGAAACGGGTCTGGCGCTGGTCCAAAAGGGCTGGCGACGGGGGTATCGGCACGACACGTCCCGCCAAGGGGCGGGATTGGCCCCCGTCGGCCTGCAGCGCCCACGCCGCCCCCACAACTGCGGCCGAAAGCTCTATAAATCGTCGCCGATTAAACTTACCGCTTGCCGATAAGCGACCAACCTCTGATGAAACATCACATTTTTCTTCCGCCATGGCCCCATCCAGTCCTTATCAAAATACCCGCTGGCACATCGTTTAACCCCGTCTTACGGCGCGGCGGCAGTGCGGCAGTCGCATCGCTTCAGGCATTCATCGCCATGCTAAGGTCAGCTATATTTATGGCAGATCCATCGTCCTGCGCCACCATAACCGGTAAGTTAGGCCACCATTCACCAGCATGTTGCTCCCATTATCCCAGTTCATTCAATCTCCATGGCCATCATTATTACGGCACATACAACACCACGCTCTGCAGGGGGCGCACAACGATCGCGCCATGAATTGTTATATCTTTATGCGTCGATAAATCCTCGGCGTGTGTCACACCGCGCGGCACATGCAGATCATACGTGCCGCTTTTCGTGGTGTTCATTCCGATCAGGTAATGCCCAAAATGCAGCCGGTAAAATGAGGCGCGGCCAACATAGGGACCTTCCTGCGATGTTTCGCCATTGCGCCCGGCGCGGATTTTATAGCCGTGGGGCAGGACCGGTATTGGCATTTTCTGACCGGCGAAGGCCTGTTGGGCGTGATCCTGCCGGGTGTAGCCGGGGCGAAAATTTACATCCGTCCAATTTTTGCGAATGTCATACATGCCGCTGGGAGGAAATCGGCACTGTTCATTCATGGTCACGAGCCGATCCACCGTCGGCTCGGTGAAATGAATCCGCGCCAGATAATTTATTCCCCCCTGAGCGCGATAATACAAGGATGCCCACAGTCGATCGTGACCGTTTTTGATTGCCACCACGCCATCCTGCGGATCAGCCCAGACAAAGTTGGGCTGTCCGTGGCTCATGGGCAGGCGGTACGGAACCGGGGGCATGGCGACGACTTTGGCATATTCCTGCGGGACAGATAACGCGGTCAGCACGGTTGTACCGCGGAAAAATTGCGATGGAGCCTGCCCTTCAGCCCGGAAAAATTGGTTATCCGCCAGACATTGCTGGGCATATCCGACAGCCTGAGGGCAGGACATGCCCAACGCCGCCGCCGCTTCCATCATGCAACCCGTGCTGGGATCGCCATAGGCAATAATGGATGGGTATAAATCATGCCGCCATCCGATGACTTCCTCAAGGCGCATGCAGCGATAGCCGTCGCGATCCCGCGCGGGATACCGAAAAAACGTGCGGGCCAGAAATATCTTTTCATATTGCTTTTTAATCAGCGGATTGTGGCTAAGCCGCCACATGCGGTAGGGCCAAATCTGTATTTCCCCGTAGGTGGCCACATAACCGAGTTCCCGCGTTAAGCCGGCCCGCGTGACAACTCTGTAATGGTTGCCATAGGGCATTTGCCAGCCATGGGCGGTTTTACTGCCCAGGTATGGAGCCAGGCCCACCGCGATTTTCAGGTAATGCAGTGCGACCGGCTCCGGCCAGGCCAAAGCCGGGTCGACATGCTCCAGGGCCTTGTTGCAGGCATACAAATTGTATTCCACAATCATGCACTGATTGGAATAGGTGCGTTGATGGTATTGCAGAAAATCTCTGCCGCTGCGTAACGCCTGTCCCCAGAGCTTGAAGCGCGGCAGCTCCTGGCCGTAGGCCTGGACGTTCTGCCGAAGGTAGGGGCCGAGTGTACGGTAGATCCGGCAGATTGCATCGCCCGCCGGGCCGAAGGTGGACCAGCCCGCGTTGCTGAACGCCTGCCAGCGTCCGCCGGATTCGTGTGCGGGTTTGACCGCGGCGATGGCATGAAGATCAATATCTCGGATTACCCGCTTGAGAACGGCGGGCTGATGGTAGGCTATGCACCACGGCGTGTTGTACGCTTTGGCCAGCACGTCGAGATGATTCATGCCGTCGGGCAGATGGGGGTTACGTAACATACCGCGCACATATCCGTTGACCGCATTTTTCAGATGGGTGATGGCATCATAACCGGGCTTTTTTCGGACGGGGGCCGGCGGTAATGCTGGTGCCTGCTGATCTCCGATCGGGGGCATAAAAAAGGGATTGGTGTGGGTAAATAAACGGTACATCGCGAGGCTGGGAAGTTTTTGCACGTACTGATACTGCTTCCAGTAGCTGCCATAAGGCCACTCGCGGCCGATGGCCTGAATGTTTAACTGTACGGTTGTCTTTCCGCGGGTCATACGCCACGGCAGCGGGGATGTGACATAGTAAAAGCGGCCTGCAAAAGGCGGGGATGGCGGCGCGTTTTCCGCGCCGTTGAGTGTGTTGTAATCCCCCTGCACCTGATACCCCACCTGCTTGCCGTTGCAGGATAAGATCAGCCGCCCGCGTTCCAATCCGAAATCCGAACCCCAGAACTGGCAGGTAATGTAGTTGCGCCTGATGGGATTTACCCGCATCGTCAGGGTTAAATAGCCACCATTGTCCGCAGGCGGATTCTTCGGCAGCAGACGAACCGCCGATTCACGCAGGCCGCCGGTAATGATCTTGCCATGGTGCAGGATCAGTTCATGGGCACGGTCAGAAATTGGATTTCCGAAAATAATCTGATCCGCCAGGCCGTCGCGTTGAGCTGCCGTTAGGGCCAGGGCGGGGGCTGGAAAAAATGCCGCCGATGCAACGAATCCAACCGTTGCAACGGAAAACAATAAACGACGCAATGTCATATCTTGGTACTCCACGTGACAGAGCACTGGTCCGCGCAATTCCCCAACTGTTACCGGGCGGCTGCCGTATCGGACTTGTTAAAAATATGCGCTACGCCGGTTTGGACATTTATCGTCCAGGGTGCCGGACGGGGCAAACGTACCCGCCGGTTACCGATTTGCAGCGGCATCCAGATATAGCGGGAATTCCATAAATTGGGCGGTGTCCAGCGATCGCCCATATAGATCACCGTCGTGGCTTGGGTGCCGTGCATTTTCAGGAGAAAGCCGGATTGGGAATCGTAGGTCTTGGTCTGTGGCGGCGCGATGTTGCGGAATTTGGACCAGGGGCCGGCCAATGATTTTGCCGTGGCATAAACATCGGCATTGGGTCCCCAACCCGTAAGATGCGATCCGATGACATAATAAAATCCGTTATAATGCACCAATCCCAAGCCCTCGAGATGTTGGCGAATCAAGCAAATATTTTTCCTGATGCTCAAATAATTCCGCGACAACTGCACAATCCGAAATCCCGAGGGGCGGTCTTCAAACAGCAGGTAAGCTTTACCGTTGCTGTCTGTAAATTCGCCGATGTCCCGACTTTGGTGGCCCAGAGGCCGAAAACTTTTCACATAACGATAATTGCCGTCAACGGTGTTGCAGACAAACACGGCCACCGAGGCGTAGCGGTAGCCGCGCCCGTCGATATGCGCATACATAACGTATGTGTGCGTGGGTCTGTTATAAAACACCTTCGGGCGTTCGAGAATCCATGGATGTCCCAGCCTATCGGGGTCGGTCAATCGGACCACTTTATTGCAGAATACCCAATGCACAAGATCGGCCGAGCGATAGCAGCCGACATAGCGTTTGTGCGGATTGTTTTCTCGTGAACGATCCTCACCAAAGAGATAGAACATGTGGCCCCGCTGAATAATGCACCCGCCATGCGCCTGAATAATTTTTCCCCGGTTATCCCGCCACAACGCGCCGGGGCGGATGATGCCCAAGGCGCTAACGGAAGCGGACGCGGACGAAATCAGCATCAGCGCAAATAGAAATAACATGACCCGCCCCAGACGGCGGAAAATCATGACGTTTGTTTTCATGGTAGTCCCCTGTTCAACATTTTTCTCCTGGAGGTAGTGTAAACAATAAGAGCCACCATGCGTAGTTGCGATGATGGCTCTTGAGGGAAGAATCAACTAAATCCCTGGAACCGGCAAATGTATTTCTTCAGTCGCGTGCCCTGCGACGAAGCAGCAACAGCCCCACGGCACCGACCGCAACCAAAGCCAAGCTTGCAGGCTCAGGTACAGCCGCAGTAGTAAATGTCAGAGTTGGTTGATCGGTGCTGACGCTTTCAAGGTTCGTATAAAAACCGGTGCCGTTGTCGCCATTGTTCACGTCCTGCCCGACCATGAGAGTCAGCATGCCATCCGATTGCAGGTACTGGGTTAACGATGGAATTGTTATGGTTTCTGATGTGCCAGCGCCCGCAACGGTGAAGGTTGTGATTTCTGCAGCCCACGACGAATCGAAACTGGTGCTGCCGGAATTGTTCCCGGGTGCATTATCGCCATCAATTTGTGCAGCCAGCCAGCTGGTACCCAGCCTTGGTTGACTGCCTTGCTCCGACTCGGATGTGGTAGTGTAGCCGGTGTTCAGGCCATAAAGCCCGTACGTGTCTGCGCTGTTTCCACTGATGCTTTGGGTTATTGTAAGGGTGGCCGAAGCGCCGGCATCGGCGTTGTCACCGGAAAGATTAAATAACAGATACGCCTTGCGGTCGGTGGGCAGATAACCGCTCTGCTTGACAAGCATCGTGCTGCCGCCCCCATTATTTTGGACCGTCCCCGCGCTTGTTCCATCCGCAGTATTATTGGCCTGCGCCGCGGTGATGGTCATCGTCGTGGCATGTGCCAAGTTAGCGCCGCAGCCAAAGCAGGCAGTCGCAACAGCCAAGCAAGCGGACGCGAAAATGGTTTTTTCGGTTGTAAGTGCGTTTTTCATAGTATGGCCTTTCGTATTTAACATATTGAAATCCTCTCGATTGATTCACCGCCGGGATTTTTCTCCCGCGGCGATTTACACCGGCGAAATTACCAAACTTAACTGTGGTCCCCAAGCCAGTCGCTTCGCCGGAAAATTGCACGGCCCATTGATGGCACCACAGCTCTCATGATCGCATCATCGATCATCTTTATAATTTGGCTCCCTGCTGTTCCTCCTTTCGTCCTTGGGCGTTCCAAATATTGGAAGGCGACCTTCGATAACACACTCGTAGGATGCCTTCCGCTGAAGTTATCATTCAGGCTCAATAATCACGAATACGCCCGCCCGACCCTATTGGCGTGCCATCCTTGGATCGCCTTCACTCTTCATTGCGATTCGGGTCAAACGTTATATCCGGCGGTAGCGGATCATTCAGCAGTGGGTTTGG
>JAJZCT010000305.1 GCA_021828925.1 Planctomycetota bacterium | reverse complement strand
AACAGTTATCTCAATGTCTGGAACTATAACTGGGCGGGCTGGTATTTCTATTGGCCCAACCAGCCCGGTGGGGATTAATCCTCGGTCGGTAAGCGTCCGCGACCACGTGAACTGCGTGATGTTTCAGCAATCATGAATTGATTCGGATCTGCAGCAAGGCGCTGGTATTATTCAACTAATCCGCGTGCGGATGGCAGCGGGCGCTGATCGCGGTAGCGGCGGCGATAAGCTCCCGGCGCTACACCGATTTTATTGCGGAACGTATGGGTAAAATGTTCGTGGCTGTTGTAGCCGGATTCCGCGGCGATTCGCGGCAGAGGCCAATCGGTTTCGGCCAGCAACCGCTTGGCTTGTTCAAGATGCACGCGTTCAATTTCCGCATGGGGCGAATGGCCGATGAGTTTTTGAAACTGCCGTTCCATATTCCGCCGGGACATGGGAACCATCCGCAATAGTTCTTTTACGCTTAAGGGCTTGCGGGCATGATCACGAATCACCCGCATGACTTCCACCAGTTCCGGGTCTTCAATGGCCAGGCTGTCGGAACTGCGGCGCGTCACTACGCCAATCGGCGGAACGACGATGCGTACCGCGGCTGTTTTTCGGCCTGCCATTAAATCCGCCAGCAGCACCGCCGCCTGATAGCCGACTTGTTCAATGGGAACTGCGACACTGGATAAAGGCGGATCCGCTAATTCGCAATTTATTTCATCATCATCGACACCGACAATCGCCACGTCGTCGGGCACATGCGCGCCAATTTGATAGCAGGCGTCCGCAATTTGCCGGGCGCGCCCGTCATGCCAACCTAATACCCCTACCGGCTTAAGCATCGACTGCACCCATTGGCCCAGTTCGCCCACATCGGCCTCCGTGCCGCCGGCATAGCGATGCAAGCGGGCGCGGCTCAAAAATCGAGACTGTCGCTTTAGCCAACGCGGCGCGGTCCGAGAACCCCTTCAGACGCTTGTCCGCAGCGGCATGTCCGGCGGGCCCGGAAAATGCGAGACGGCGAAAGCCCCGAGTTATAAAATAATCCGCGGCCATGGTGCCAATAGCCTCATCATCCGGTGTTACCTGGGGCAACGGGAGGCCGGGAATTACGCCGCCGACATCCACAACTTCAATCCCCCTTTTTTTCATGGCCAGTACTTTGTCCCGTCTCTGGTCATCCCATACTTGCGCAATAACTCCATCGCCGCGCCACGTTCTTAAATTGCCGATCGGAGCCACCACGCGCCGTGGTTCCCCCGCGAGTGTCCAGCGTTGATGCGTCCGCAAATACCGCCCGACGCCGAGAATGACGTTGCGGCCATAATGAGAAAGATAATCCACGAGAATGCCGACGACCGGTTCATGATCCATTACTGAGTCTCCATGGGTTCGCTTGGCCTTATAGCGGGACATTATACGGGAATTCGCAGTTGTCGCATTATCTTAAATTTTTTGCGCATTTACACCTAGCGGAAGGGATGCCGGCGGTAGTAGACTTAGTTTCAGATGGTTTGCAGAGGCTCGTGACATTAACACGAGAAGGGCTTTCCAGCCCAACCTGTCTTGTTCTGGAAGAAGTTATTTAGGAGAACCGACCATGAAACATCGCGTAAGTTACAAAAGACACCAAGTTTCAACTCGAGGTTTTACTCTCGTTGAACTGCTGGTGGTGATTTCGATTATCGCGTTGTTAATCGCGCTGCTGCTGCCGGCGCTGGCTCGGGCGAAGGATCTGGCCTACAACATATCTTGCCAAGCTAATATCCGGTCACTGTGTCAGATTACGGCGGAATACTCCGGCTCCAATAGGGGATTCTATCCGTTAATGCTCAATAATTGGTATGACCTTGAGTACAAGCCCAACCCCGGATTTGCGGTGCTGCGCGCCGGACCGAACAATGACGGAAGCTGGATTACGCCTTACGCCCAGTGGGTACTGGCGCCGTATCTCTCCGCGGGCAAGTATGACTTGGACTGGAATAATCCGAGTTATTCCACCTACGCTCAAAAACTTACGGAGGGTGCGAACGGTCAAGTTATCACATTGCCCCTGTTTATCGATCCGGCCGTACAGGCGGATCAGGGCGGCAACTCCACTTTTGAACTGAATCCCGGATCGGGCGACTACTTTTATAACGACTGGCTCGCGGGCGGGACCCGCGATACTGATGTCGCCACTTCTTCAGACGCGGTTTTGTGGTTTGATCAAATCTACAACGGATGGGCAGCTAAACAGTTTCCGCATGATCCCGGATCCTTTGATCCATGGGTTAACGTTGGCTATGCCGACGGGCATGTGGATTCCCAATATTATTCGATTGTCTCGAGGCTCGATGTCAAACAGCCAGTCATAAGTTTTTACTCCCTGGCAGATGGAACGATCAATGGCGGGACCCAAGATTTTGGCTACACCACATTTTTGAGCAATGGGTGGGGTGTGCCGTGGTGGAGTAATGGAATGCCATGATCGTGATAGTGTACCCTCCGTACCGCGATGTCAGGCAGATGTCTCGGTCGGTTCCGGTTTTTTTCAGCTTTTCGGTATGTGAAGGATGTCTATGCGACGGATCAGTGAGATGATGTTGGCTGCCATGGCGGCGCTTTTGGGAACTGTTGTTGCGACCGCGTCGGCGATCGCCGCGCCCACGCCGCAGCCAACCGAGCCGATGCCCTTCGTGAGTGCTTCCGGCACGCACTTTGTGGCTGACGGCAAGCCGCTGATTCTGCGCGGATGCAATCTCGGTTGCTGGCTTTTATTTGAACCCTGGATGCAGGCCTGGAAGTATCCCGACCAATATTCGGTGGAACAGATTTTCAAAAAGCGATTTGGATCCTCTGCCGAACATCATCTTATGCGGATATTCCGCGCTAATTTCATCCGCAATCGGGATTTCAAGCTTATCCGTAAATTCAATTTCAATGTGGTGCGCGTCCCCTTTAATTATCAGCTTCTGGAACACACCAAGCCCCCCTACGCTATGCGGCACCAGGCGTTCCAGTGGCTCGATCGGGCCGTGAACCTGGCGGCGAAAAATCATATCTATGCGATTTTGGATATGCACGCGGCTCCCGGGCGGCAAAGCATTGATGGCCCGACCGGCCGGATTAAACGGGATAAACTCTGGTCCAGTAAAGTCGATCAGCGACGGACGATCAACTTGTGGCGGGCCATTGCGGAACATTTCCATGGGAATCCTACGGTCGCGGGTTATGATTTGCTCAATGAACCGTACGGCAATTTTCATCAGAACATGGCCCCAAAACTGCTGGCCCTGATGCCGCGAATTTATCGGGCGGTGCGGTCGGTGGATCATCGCCACATTATGTTTATGCCCAATTTACTTTCGGGTTCAGTGCGTTTCTGGGGCAGCCCGGCTTCCCATGGATGGAAGCAGGTGGCTTACACCTCACACTTTTATCCGGGACTATTCGGGGATCAGCCCGGATTGGGAACCATGGCCTGGTTTATTCAACGGCGTGTGCCATCCATGGAAAGTTTCCTCAAGGCAGCCAATGTGCCATTTTATGTCGGGGAATTTAATGTGGTGCTGAATCAGAGCGGCGGCCCCGCGATGATGCGAAAAGATTATGACACGTTTGCGTCTAATGGCTGGGCGGCCACCATGTGGAGTTATAAACTCATCAAACCGCAGGGCGGCGCAACGGATAATTCCTGGTATATGGTGTCCAATCGCAATAACGTGCCGCATATCTCCGTGCGGCACAGCAGTGAAGCGGAAATAGCGGCTTATTTCAAGTCGATGGGGACCATGCCCCTGGCGATCAACATACCGTTGTTAGATGCCCTGACCAGTCCTCATGCCCCCAAGCTTGACCTGCCGTATATCGCGACGCCGCCTGTGCTGCCAACGCACATTCCCCATGGAATTGCATTGAAATCGTGGCATCAGGCTGATATTGGCGGAGCCAAACGGGGCGGTCAAAAGCTTTCCAAGGCCTACTTGGCGGTCTATGGCAGCGGTGCGGATATTTTTAACCATCGCGATTCGTTTCACTACCTTTTCCATCGCACATCGGGTGAATTCTCCCTGGCTGCGACGTTGACGCAACTGTTGCCCAGCAGCCAATGGGCAAAAGCGGGGCTGATGCTTCGAGCATCCGAGCAACCAGATTCAGCATTTGCGATGATTAACGTCCTTCCCGGAAAGATGGTGGTCTGGACATGCCGGGCGGCCAATGGTGCCGAAGCGACGCAAAAAATGATCCCCATTTCCGGATTGCCCGTGCGATTAAAGCTGTTGCGAACGGGTAAGAGTGTCGCAGGTTTTTATCACACAGGCCGCGGCAAATGGAAGAAAGCCGGTTCACTGGTTCTGCCCGCATCCGCCTTGATGCAGCAGGTGGGTTTTGCGGTGTTAAGTCACAAGCCGTGGGCGTACACGTGTGCACGTTTTGAGGACATTACTTTCAGAAGATCGGGCCGCGCGACCGTTAAAATTGCGGACCACCGGAGCCGCGCAAGTGCAACTTCAATCACCGCTGCGGCCATTGGCACGGCGGAAAAATAAGCAGTGGCTAATGAAATCGGGTCCATTCGTTGGTGGATAAATTTATCGGCGAAGAAAGGAGCGAGGATATGAAATTATCAAGAACGTAGCGATCACGCCGCACTGAAAGGTCGTTTTCATATTGTTTTTAGAAACCTGTTAATTGGA
>JAJZCT010000304.1 GCA_021828925.1 Planctomycetota bacterium | reverse complement strand
CCGGCTTCGCGCAGGTTAAGTCTATGGCTGGGGCGATCGGCCTTGTCCAATGGATAAACGGTGAATCCCAACCGCGCTGCGACCGAGATCTTTTCTCCGTTCCAATCGATGGGTTGCTGCACGGCCTCCAGCAACCGGTTAGCCGCCTCCGTGAGGTTGTCCGGCGTCTTAAGATTTAAGAGAAGACCGAACTCGTCGCCGCCAAGCCGGGCCGCGGCATCGCCCGATCTCAGGGTCGCGGTGATTCGCACCGCCACAGTTTTTAATAGTTCGTCCCCGACTGCATGCCCGAGAGTATCATTAACTTCCTTGAAATTATCCAAGTCCATCATGCCGATCGCCAGAAAATTCCCCGTCCGGTCCACCCGTCCCAGCGCGGCGTTGGTTGTTTGTTCAAAGTACGCCCGATTGGGCAGACCGGTTAGCGGATCATGGATGGACAAGTGTTCCAAGCGGCGGCGTTGGCGGTGGGATCGGAGTGCCACGCCGGCGTTATTTGCCAATTGCGTCAAGAGTTTCTGTATATCCGGTGTAAAAAAACTGCCCTGCCGCGCTATTACCACCAGTACAGCCTCCGGCCGGCCGTCCACGCCCGGAATTGGAAAACCCGCAAATCCGCCCTGTCGATATTTTCTGACATTCTCTATCCAGGGCGTCAGATGCGGATCATGCCGGGCATCCGCGATGGTGACGCACGCATTGAGTCTGTATACCTGTCCGGTAACACCCCATCCTTCGGGTTTTGTTGGATCAATACTTACGGTTGCCGGCAAAGGCAGGGTATCATTTGAACCGCTGGTGACAATATGTGCCTGCATGTGTTGCTCGTCAATGACACTGACATAGGCCAGAACCGCGTCCGTGGATTCCATAATTGTTTTGGAAAGCAGTTTGTACATCCCTTCCGGAGCCGGGTCGGTAAGCAATATTTGATTGACCTGCTCCAGGGCATGCTGGCAGTGCTGCAATCGTTTTAAGGTGCGATCGGTTTGTATCCGCGTCAGCGCTACGCCAATATCTGCGGCCAAGCGAGTGAGCAATTCTTCGGCCCCGAACGGAAAGGGAGCGGCTTCTGTGCGATAAATACTTAATAAGCCGCGATGTCCATCCTGGGTTTGGAACGGCGCGGCGATCGAACCGGTAATGCCAAAGTACCGGATGCGCGCAACCCAAGGGCTGAAAGAAGTATCCGGATTCGTCCAATCAGAGACCACTACCTTGCCTGTTGCCAAGGCTATGCCGCCCGGCCCGCGTCCCTCCGCCTGCGTGGGCAAACTATATATTCGCAACTTTCGAGCATAAGCCGCTGCCGGGCCCGCCGCCGCGCGGATATGCATCCAGTGTGTGTGCGAATCAACGGTTCCCACCCACACCAGGGGCAATTGGAGGCGCTCCTCCAGCGTATGAATCGCCGCACGGAGCAACGTGGATACGGATGCGGAACTGCTTAATACCTGATTGGTAATTCGCAGGGCGTCATAAAATCCGTCGCGTAATTCGATTCCCGCCAGGTGTGCCCGACGATACCCCGCGAGATGCCAACCCTCGTCAAGGTGCATCCGCTTGTAAAGTGCGCTGCGGAGAACTTCTCGATCCTCCGGCGGAATTTCCAGCAAAGTTCGATTTAATTCCTGAGCAAACGCCGCATACGCGCAGGAAATCCAGGAAATCGACACGCCCAGGCGGTAATGCAACTGCCCCAATTCAACCAACGCCGCGGCGCGATCCGGGTCGATATGGGGTGCCAGCATACTGCGATAATGTTCCGCGAGATGACCCTTCAGGCGGTTTAATTGCTCCACCGGCATGTGTGAAATTAATTTGGCCGTGGCCGGAACCGTTTCCAGCCACGTATAAAAGTGTTCCGTGAATTCGCCGACGTGCTCAAGCAATGCCGGAGCGTAATGTTCCAACGCGACCTGCTCCGGCTGATTTAAGGCCAGCAGTTCCGCGAGTTGGAGAATGTCAGATAATCCATCCTGCACCGCGCCAGTTTCCATTTTTACCGCTCCTGCCGACCATACCACAGAGACAGTGAATTGAACTTCGTCTATATTCTATGAATGCCCAGCCCGCTTGCAAATGCCAGGAGACGGCTTTTATGACGACCTCGAAAAAAACATTTCGCATTTCCCGCCGTGCGCTGGAACTCGCGCGTGGCCATGCCCAACGGGACTACCCCTTTGAAGCCTGCGGATTTCTGATCGGTGAGCGTAATGCCCACCTCACGCATGTAGCATACGCTGTGGCCGCCGCCAACAATGCCCCTCCGGAAATGCGGGCGCGTGCTTATGCCATCGACCCGCGCGAATGGCGGCGCGTTGAAGAGCATGCGGACCTCCTGCATCATGCTGTTGTCGGTATTTACCATTCCCATCCGGATTACAGCGCCGTTATAAGCCGCACCGATGCCGAAGCGCTCTGGCCTGCTCTGGTCTATCTAATTATTCCAGCCGGCTCAATGCAGCATCAGCCCCCTATCGCGTGGCTGCTTGACGATGATACCGGCCTGATACGCTCATGCCCCCTGGAGGTCACGCCGTAATGTCCGGGGACACTGTGCAACAAATTATCACGCGGCGTGGTACGCGGGGCCTTGCAGAGACTTCTTCAACGCATCCAGACAATCCGGATCAAAAGCGACGCCGCGGTCCTTCTCCATAATCGCCAGCGACTCGGGGATACTGCGCCCGGGATGATACGGGCGGTCGGAAGTTAACGCGTCAAATACATCGGCGGTGGTGAGAATCCGCACCACTTGCGGAATTTCCGCTCCCATCAGGCCGCGGGGATACCCCTTGCCGTCCAGGCGTTCATGGTGCGATCCGGCGCTGAATGCCATGGATGAAAATACCGATACCCGATTAAGTATCTGCTCAGAAAAAACCGGATGCAGGCGAACGCGTGCCCATTCCTGATCATTGAGTTTTCCCGGTTTGTCCAGAATAGAATTGCTTACTCCCAGTTTGCCGATGTCATGCAGCAATCCCAGACGATTCAGCCAGCGGGCTTCGGCCGGCTTTATGCCGAATTGCCGACCAATGTCCAACGCGTAATCCGCCACGCGATGACTGTGGCCATTGGTGAAGGGACTTTTCGAGTCGATCACATCCGCGAAACTCTGGGCAATTTGGTCAAGTTGTGCCTCATCAACATATTGCACCAGATGTTGCGGCTCCAGCGTGCGCACAAGCGTATCGAGATCCTGGTCTTTGAGCATATTCCATAAGTCAGTTGTCGCGGCAACCTGTTCAAAGGCCTTTACCACCGCAGGATCAAACCACGTGCCCGAGCGACGCTTAACTTGCTCGAGTGCCTCTTTCGGGCCACTGATCGCATGAAATACTTCCGCCACCTGTGCCAGCAGGGCGATGCGGCTTTCAATGGGAATAACCAATCCCTCCGCCCCGCCCGGATTTCCCCCGCCGTTCCAATGTTCATCCAACCGACGAATGCCGTCGGCCACGGGCATGGCAAAACCAATGCGTGCGGCAATGCCGGCACCACGTTCACAGCGGGCGGTGATAAGTTCGCGTGAAAGCTCTCTGCCATGAATCGCTAAATGTACGAGTTTACCCACGCGCTTGCGCAAGGGGGCATTCGGTGCCAGGTTGCCCACCACGAACCGCGTGAGCTGGGAAATACTTTGCGTATCAATTTGGCGGAATCGGCTTTTCACCTCCAGATCATCACTATCATATAGTTCGCAGACGCGGGCAGCATTGCTTGAGCAACCGATGTCTTTGAGCAAAAGCGTGTAATACAGATGCGAAAGCGTCTCTACCGGCAAGCCCATCTGGTTACCGATATTCATGCCGATCCAGCATACGCGAATACAATGGCCCGCCGGCAGCCCTTCCGTCAGATCCAACGCATAACTCAAAGCCCCGATGACTTCCGACAACGCCATGCGCTGGCCTGAGCTATTTCTTTCATCTCCAACACCATGCAACGACGTCATGGGGAGTATTGATGCCATCGGCGTCATGATCGTTACCCCGTAGCGTGAAAAAAGCGAGCGCTTCTTGCACAACACCCTTTAACCAACACACAACATGCAGGTGCCACAGGCACCGCGACGTGAACCTGAAGATCATCGGCAATCTGCAGATGACCGGGGCAGGAAAATCTGTGGGCTTTTTCTTATGGGACGATTGTTAAGCAAGGCTCAGGCTTTGGGCGGTTCAATGGGGTCTACCGTGGCCGCGGCGAACCAGTGGGAAACCGGGGAAACAGCGCGGCATTCCGGACATTGAATTTCCGTATTCATAAACGACGCATGGCAGTTTGGGCATTGCCCATGGGAGGCAAACATGTCAAAATGCGTTGAGCAATTGGCGCACGTCCAGAAAGCGCCAACCCGGGCACCCTGCTCGCAATTGGGGCAACGGTACTGCGAATGGCGGGGAATTTTACTCATCGTCATCAGCCGCGTTGATTGGCGATACGCATTGACCGCTTCAAAAATCAAAAACGCCGAAATAGCCATCATATAAATTTGGCCGCTCTTAAACGCCCAGAGCGCCAGCAGTCCGGAACCCAACAGCCCCACAACCGATGCGATGCGTAACGCCAGACCCTCTCCCGTAACAAACCAAAGCAGTGACCACAGAATTTTTCCGCCGTCCAACGGATACACCGGAAGCATATTAAAAATCAGCAGAACAATATT
>JAJZCT010000003.1 GCA_021828925.1 Planctomycetota bacterium | reverse complement strand
AATCGTTACGGTACTGGGCCATGTCGATCATGGAAAGACCAGTCTGCTGGATAAGATTCGTTCCAGTAACGTCGCCGCGGGTGAGGCTGGCGGTATCACACAGCATATCGGTGCCTATACCGTTACCATTACCGGTTCGGACGGCAAGGCCAAACGCGTTACGTTCCTTGATACGCCGGGTCACCAGGCCTTTACGGCCATGCGGGCCCGCGGTGCCAATGTCACCGACGTTGTGGTCTTGGTTGTGGCGGCGGATGATGGCGTGATGCCGCAGACGGTTGAGTCCATCAGCCATGCCAAAGCAGCCAATGTGCCGATCGTTGTGGCATTGAATAAAATTGATAAGCCTGAAGCCAATGCCAACCGGGTATTGGGGCAACTCGCTGAGCAGGGACTCAATCCGGCGGAATGGGGCGGCGATGTTGAAGTGGTCCGTACCAGCGCGGTTACGGGTTCAGGCGTCAAGGAATTGATCGAATATCTCGATTACGTCGCTACATTGCGTGAATTAAAAGCCGCAACCGATATGCCGGCACGCGGTTCGGTGGTTGAAGCCTTTATGGATCCGCTGCGCGGTGTCGTGGCACGGGTTATCGTGCGCAACGGCACATTGCGGGTCGGCGATTCCATCGTTTGCGGTCCGTCCTCCGGCCGGGTGCGTCAATTGCTTGATGATAAGGGGCACAGCATAACCGAGGCCGGCCCGGCAATGCCGGTGGAAGTCATCGGGCTGGACAATGTTCCCGTCGGCGGTGATTCGATGTACGTTGTCGATGATCCGGCGCAGGCCAAAGCCATTGCGCAGCAGCGTGCGCAGATGGATCGTGAAAATGAGATCGCGCGTCGGCATAAAGTCACGTTGGATAATCTCTTTGATACCATCAAGCGCGATAAAGTCAGAGAACTCAATATGATTCTCAAGGCCGACGTGCAGGGATCCGTGGATGTCTTGAAAAAGACCATGACCGAAGAACTTTCCGATGAGGTGCAGGTTAAACTGCTGCATGCCGCCGTGGGCGGTATAACCGAAAGTGATGTGCTTCTGGCGGATGCTTCCGGTGCCATTATAGTGGGTTTCTCAGTGGTGCCCGATGAATCGGCTCGCAAACTTGCCGAACAATTGCGGGTTGAAATACGGCTGTATCGGGTGATTTATGAAATCACCGATGACATTCGCAAGGCGCTGGGTGGCATGTTATCTCCTGAGCAGCAGGAGCAATCGATGGGGCATGCGGAAATTCGGCAGGTGATTCGAGTTGGCCGTCTGGGCAATATTGCCGGCTGCATGGTTACCGATGGCATCCTGCATCGCAGCAATAAATATCGCCTGATTCGTGATGGCGTGGTGGTGGTGGAAAATCTCGCTTTGGAATCGCTCAAGCGTTTCAAGGATGATGTGCGCGAAGTTCGCGGCGGGTTGGAATGCGGTCTTAAGCTGGTCGGATACGACGATATTAAAATCGGAGATCGGCTTGAAGCGTATAAGACCGTGGATGTTGCCCGAACGTTGTAATACCCTCCGGGGTTTGGCGTTCAATTCAGTGTGGGTTCGTGTGGCCCGCTTGGAGACGCAATATTCGTACATGGCGAAGCGGAAATTGATCCGATGAGTATCAGACAGCAGAAAATTGAATCCCAGGTTCGCCGTCTGGTCAGTGAAGCGATATTGCGGGAGCTATCCGATCCGCGTATCAGCGGATTGCTTAGCGTTACGCGCGTTAAAGTATCGCCGGATCTGCGCGAAGCCCGCGTTTATGTCAGTATTTTATCAGATCGATCGGAATCGACGGTCATGAGCGGACTGATTTCCGCGCGCGGCGTGATTCAAAAGCACGTTGCCAACGGTATGAATATCCGATATGCCCCGCGACTGTCGTTCGAGCTTGATGAATCATTAAAACGCCAGGCCGAAGTGCTCAAGGCTCTGGATTCGGCGGTACATAATGAGCATGGTAACACCATCGGCGGGCCGGAAATCCCCTCCGATGAAACTCCCGATCGTAACACTTGATGATGAGGTTCCCATGAATAAATCGGGTCCCAACCAGGACACGCTGAACAAGATTATCAAGCGGCTGATCAAGGCCGCGCCGTCCGGACATCACGAAAAGCTTGAGCCTCTGGCTCGCCTTGTCCGGGCATTTCTGGAATTCGATTGTGATTCCAACCGATTGCTCGCCGCCGAGGCGCGCATCATGAGTTCCGTTGTTGATTTCAACGAACTGCGTGTCACACCCGCAATTGAGCTGGCCGCCGCGTTGGGCGTGCGCTACCCATTTGCCGAAGCTCGTTGTGCCATGCTCCATCGCACACTTCAATCCATTTTCGACCGGGAACATCAGATGAGTCTTGATGGCCTGCATGGCATGAAAAAAGCCGATATTCGCAAATATCTGCAGACGCTTGCCGGTATGAATCCATACGTTGAAGCGGTTGTGGCTCTGGAATGTTTTGATGTTGCCGCCGCGCCCGTTGATACAAAGCTGCAGCTTTGGCTGATCAGCAAAGATTGCTTCCCCGCTGAAATCAGCCTGCCGGAAATGCAGCATATTCTTGAAAAGCACATCCGTGCCGCGGATATGCTGAAATTTCATCATGGCGTCCGCAAGGAAATTGATGATTGGGCACCCCGGGTCTGGCCCAAGGCCGCGAAAATTCCTTCTCCCATGCTGGCACCGCCCGCGGTCAATGCCTCGACTACGACTCCTCCGGCCAAGCCGCCAGTTGAGGCACCGGCCGCCAATCATGCGCCAGCCAAGGCGGCATCAGCTAAATCCGCAGGCCATACAGTCAAACATTCGGGCAAAGGCAAGCACCATGCCAACAAAGGTAAGTAGATCATTACCTGATACTGACAGGGACATCTACATCATACAACCTCTTCCTGATTGATCTGGAGTTATACATGTTAAAACCATCACCCAATGTTCTCCGTTTGGGTATTCCCAAGGGTTCACTGGAAAATGCCACCGTTGATCTTTTTGCCAAAGCCGGCTGGCGGATTTCAATTAATGATCGCAGCTATTTTCCTTCAATTGATGACCCGGCCATCGAAGTCGTTCTCTTTCGTGCGCAGGAAATGTCCCGCTACGTTGAAGAAAACGTCATTGATGTCGGCCTCACCGGTTCCGACTGGATTAAGGAAAACAAGTCCGACGTACACGAAGTTGCAGAACTGGTCTACAGCAAAGCCACGAGCCGGCCGGCCCGTTGGGTGCTCGCCGTTCCGCAGGAATCCAGCGTGAAGGGGCCGGAAGACCTTCGCGACGGCGTTATTGCAACGGAACTGGTCAACGTTACCAGACAATATTTTCACGATCGCAACATTCCCGTGCGTGTTGAATTCAGTTGGGGGGCAACGGAAGTAAAAGCACGGCTGCTCGATGCGATTGTCGATATCACCGAAACCGGTTCGTCGATTCGTGCCAATAACCTCCGCATTATTGATACGCTTCTCACCAGCACCACCCGGTTGATTGCCAATCACACTGCCTGGCAGGAGCCTGTCAAGCGAGAAAAAATTGAAAATATTGCGCTGTTGCTGCAGGGGGCGATTAACGCGAGGGAAAAAATTGGGCTGAAACTCAATGCGCCCAAGGAAAAGCTGGAAGCCGTTCTGAAAATACTTCCAGCTGAAAAATCGCCTACAATCTCGGCTCTGGCGGATGGTTCCTGGATCGCCGTAGAAGTGATAATCGAAGAAAAAATGGAACGCGAGATTATACCGCTGCTTAAGCGGGCCGGAGCGACGGGCCTTATCAGTTATCCTCTTAACAAGGTCATCGCATGATCAGGTTTCCACCTGTCCGGTTTTTTCGATTTGGCGGTATTGCCTGCGGACCGGCAATCATGCTGACGATGTTTATTCTTGCGGCGGCGTTTACAGCATGGGCCAGCCCGGTGTCCGCGGCAATCGCGCCAATGCATAGCGCTGATGCCGGCTTGGTTGCCGTGCCTAAAGATCCGGAGTGGGCCAAGTATGTTCTGCTCGCGGTCATCTGGACGCTGGTCATTGCCGCGGTCATCGGACCGATGTACCGATTTTTACACCGTAAATCCGTTTCGTCGGATATGATTAAATACCGCGGATGGTAGTATTAAATTCCAGTTGGATTTCCGGGTAACGCATTCCGGAAGTCAATAGTTAAGGAGTCCATTATGGCAGCCGATTCATCATTTGATATCGTCAATGAAGTCAACCTTCAGGAACTTGACAATGCGGTTGTACAGGCGCAAAAGGAAATTGCCACGCGTTTCGATTTCCGTGGCACCGCAGCCGCCGTTTCAGAACTGGATAAAAAAGAAAAGCTCATCACCGTAACCGCGGATGATGAAACCCAGCTTGATGCCGTGATTCAGGTCCTGATCTCCAAAATGGTCAAGCGCGGAGTTGATGCCCGAAGTCTGGACAGACAAAAACTGGAAGCGGCAACGCACAAAACCGTTCGGCAGAAAATTAAACTTAAAAGCGGAATTGATCGTGAAACGGCCAAGGCGCTGCAAAAGCGGATCAAGGATCTGGGGTTAAAGGTTAACGCCAGTATCCAAGGTGAATCTTTGCGCGTCAGCGGCGCAAAAAAAGATGATCTGCAGGCGGTGATGGCGGACCTGCGGGCCAAACCTCCGGAAATTCCGATTCAGTTTAACAATTATCGATGAATTTTTCTTGGCGTTCCCATCGATGCGGGGTTATGCTAACAATTATTGGCTCACGCGCATTACGCCGGGTTGATGAGCCTGCAATGGTGCTGAAAATGTTGAAATCAATGAAACGAAAAAAAGTTGCCGCGACAGCAGTTCTCAGTGGGCTTATGATCCTCGCCCTTGCGGCGTGTTCGGATCAGCCGCAGCGGCCGGCGCGACCACCGATTTCTCTGCAGGACATGCACCTCAAGCCTTCGATTTATCCCGCCCTGCGCGGAACCATTCGGTCTGTTGCCGCATTGGCCTATTCAAGTCCGATCATTGTGCGGGGCTGGGGAGTTGTTGCCGGCCTGCCGAATACCGGCAGCGGTGAAATGCCTCCGGGCATTCGCAATATTCTCGCCAATCGCCTGCTGAAAAACGGCGCGGGATATCTAAGCCGTGGAACTCAGCAGTATGACCCCAACCGTATCTTGAGTTCCCGGCAGATCGCGGCGGTATTTGTTGAAGGGGCCATCCCCGCCATGGCAACCGCCGGAACGCATTTTGATCTTTACGTCACCGCACTTTCCGGAACCGCCACAACCAATTTGGAAAATGGCCTGCTTTGGCCCGTTCCGTTGCGCACCCATATTCGTAAAATTGTCCAGACCACTGCGATTGCCCGTGGCATGGGGCCGGTTTTCTGCAATCCTTTTAATGTCAGTGGCGCTTTGAAAAAGCCGGCTGATATTATCCGCAACGGGCGTGTTCTCGGGGGTGGAATTGTCACCCGCAGCCTGCCGGTTATGCTTGAGCTTTACAGCCCGTCGTACCGTATCAGCGCCCTGGTGGAGCGTATTATTAATGAGCGTTTTGGGGGATATCCTCCCATCGCAACGGCGGAAAACGATATGATGATCCGCCTGCGGGTTCCACGAAAATATCGGCGTCATCCCGCACGATTTGTCCGTCGGGTCATGTCGCTTTATCTGCAACGCAATATGCCGGGATTTGCTGCTTCCCAGGCGGCAGTACTTATTAAGGCTCTGCGTGATCCCAATGCTCCGGATGACCAAATCGCACTGGCTCTGGAGCAGCTTGGCCGGCCCATTATTCCCATTTTACGCCTGCACTATAATTCCCCCCAGTCCGCTGTACGGTTCTTCAGCGTACTGGCGGGAAGCTTTATTGGTGATGAAGATGCCATTCCCGTGCTGGCCAAATATGCCACCGATTCCAAAAGCCCCTTCCAGCGCCGAGCCATACGGGACCTGGCCCGATGCGGTGATCGTGTGAATGCTACGCTGGCCTATTCTAAACTGCTGCACACCAATGATACGGAATTAAAAATCCTGGCTTATCGAGGACTGGCTGATCTTCATTCTTCCCATCTGTATCGGCAGCCTTTCATTGGTCGATTTCTTATGAATGTTTTGCCCGCGGATGCCTCTTCCCTGATATATGCTACCTCGCATCGTGTTCCACAAATCGCTGTTATCGGCCATGTGCCCGTGCTGGTTCCCGGAACATTGTATATCAGCCCGCACGGTGCTTTAACTGTTAATTATCCTCTCCATGCGGCCCATGCCGCCAGCGGGAAATCCAGTTATCCGGTTATGCTTTATTTCCGAGATCCATTGACCCACAAGGTTGTGGAATTGAGTTGTAAACCGCAGTTGCCTGCTATTATTTCGGCACTGGCCACCGCACCAGATCCCTTTTCGCCAAAATTCAACCCAAAGGAACCCTATATTGCAATTTCCTACCAAAGGCTGGTTACCATGTTGTATACCATGTGTAACAGCGGTGAACTAAATGCCACCTTCCGGCTTGAAAGAATGGCTAATCGTAACCGCGCGATGTTTGCATCGCTCAATGAACCCCGTCCCAGCCGCAGCACCATGAATCTTGCGACTGCGGCAACGCAAAAAGGAAAAAACGTCGGCAGCGGTTCGCTGGAATATTCCACATCGCTTCCGGGTGAGGTTCCCGGGAAGTAAGATCACCCGGTGCGCAGACTGTGTAAGCCGAACTGTTTTTCGCAAAAGAATAAAATTTGCATGCGCATCACGACTGCTCCTTCAAGGCTCAAACCACTTCAGAGGAGTCTGTATTCGGGCGGCTCGGTCACGGAATAACGGAATATTTGCGCTTTTTTGCTTTTTGCGTCCCATATCCAGAATTCCACTATCAACATTGTGAATTGTATCTCATCCCTTGGCTCATTATTGCCGATAAACAACCATGGATGCGGTTGACAACCGATCCGCGATCAGGGGCTGTCGGGCCTCTGTGCAGCCCAGCCGACATGAGGCTGTGATACGTCGCGGGGAGGCTGATACCTCCGCGGAAGTGATTGTGGGGACGTTGAGCCGAACGGATGAGGCTCAAGATAAGGTTAACATTGCGGTCGAAAGCTGCGAAAGAAGCCATACCAGGATGATATGGACCACGCGCTGACGACTTTTGGAGCAGTAGAAAATTATGGACACGCTTACTTTGCCACAGCAGGTGCAGGAATTCCTGAATTATCTCCAGTTTGAGCGCCATTTCTCCACCTATACCAGTAAATGCTACGGTGCCGACCTGCGACAATTCGGACTCTTTCTCGCCGGCGTGCAGGATATACCGGCCAGTGTTCTGTTATCCCAGCCGGCGTCCGGTAATGCGGCGGTGAATCTTTCACGCGAAATGCAGAACAAACAGGCGAACCATCCTGAAGAACCGCCCCCGCAGCAGATTCAGGAACTTCTGCTCAATGCGGGCGCTGAAGACGTTCGGCGTTATCTTCAGCATATGCGCGAGCATAACTATTCCAAAGCCACTGTTGCGCGGAAACTTGCCACGCTTCGGAGCTTTTTCAAATACCTCAATAAGCGGGGGCTGACCGGTAATAATCCGATGCTCAGTATCCGCACGCCGAAACTGGACAAACGTCTGCCGAAATTCATGACCGAAGAACAGGTAACGCGCCTGCTGCAAACCCCGGACGATACCGATCTGCTTGGATCGCGCGATAAAGCCATGCTGGAAGTGATTTATTCCTCCGGTTTGCGCGTAAGCGAACTGGTCGGATTGAATATTGATGATCTTGATGTCGCCGCCGGTGTGATCAAAGTGCGCGGTAAAGGCAAAAAAGAGCGTGTCAGTCCGGTTGGACAGACCGCCGTTAATGCTCTGACCAAGTACATCGATCAGAGGAAACTCATTATGGCGCAGGATTCGCCCAATGCGCCATTGTTTATCAATAAACATGGTCAGCGTTTAAGTACTCGTTCGGTTCGCAGGAAGCTGGATAAATATCTGATTGAGGCGCACCTGGACCCGGATATCAGCCCGCATACATTGCGGCACAGTTTTGCCACGCACATGCTTAATCATGGCGCCGATCTGCGCGTGGTGCAGGAACTACTGGGGCACCAGAGCCTCAGCACCACACAAATATATACGCACCTGACCACCAAGCGCATTCAGGACGTATATGAAAGCGCCCATCCCCGCGCTAATGAAGTGTCCTCGTAATGTAGAACGCACCAGTGTCAGTTTATCCGCAACCGCACCGGCTTCCATGCCGGTGCTTTTTTTTAGTTCCGCATCCAATGGCCATGATAATCGGCAAATGGCTGTGAAATGAACGGGGCCACGGGCAGTTGCGGAGAACCATTGAGGTCAATAGTCTATAGGCCAAAGCGGCGGATCTGTCCGCAGGACACAAAACGCTGCTATTGATTGCACGGACTTATGCCTTTGTGAGAAACAATGCGAACCCCGAAAGAGTCGGAAAACGTTTATCGATTCTTATTGCACGGAATCGAATCAGGGCGGTTTCGCGTGTATGATCGCATACCGACGGAGCGTGTTCTGGCAACGCGCTTTGGTGTATCTCGGCCAACGGTGAGTCGGGCGATTCATCGGCTTGTTAAGGAGAAACTCATAAGGCGCAATGGCAAAGCTGGATCAGTTGTCATTGCCGCGCCGCCCCGACGGAAACTTACTTTTGGCGCTGTACTGTGGGGATTGGCACGACAGCATCAGGAAGAATCGCCATTCGGAGCCGCGGGTAGCGAATTGCTTTATCGCTCGAGCCTTGAAGGGTGGTCTGTAATCCTTCATGACCCAACTTGGACTGATAATCCAACAGAATCAGGGTTAGCGGGTCGATACAGCATGATTGCAAAGGAATTTATTCAGCGAGAAGTTTCAGGCATATTTTTAATGCCGCAGGAGATTCTGGCGGATCAGTATATATCCTCTACCGCAGCAATTGTTGATGATTTTAATTCTGCCGGCATACCGGTGGTGCTCATTGACCGCGATATCGTGCGGTATCCCGCGCGAAGCCGTGTGGATCTCGTGGGCCTTGATAACTTTGGGGCGGGTTTTACACTTGCCGAACATTTTATCAAGTTGGGCTGTCGCAAGATTGATTTTTTTGCATATTACACACGTGTGCCCACGCAGGAATCCCGTATAGCGGGTTATCTTAAAGCTCTGGAATTTCACGGCATTCGCACTGATGCTGGCGGTGTACATCACGGCAATCTTTTTGATCGTGCCTTTGTAACCGAGACGCTCATACGCAGACGCCCGGAGGCCATTCTCGTGGTCAGTGATTCACGAGCGGCTTGTGTGATGCAATTTGCACTGGAGTCGGGAATAAAGATACCACAGCACCTTCGCATCGGAAGTTTCGACGACCTTCCCAGTGCTGCGCGTTTACCCGTGCCGCTTACGACGATCCGGCAGCCAGCAGCGGGCCTTGGCTACCTCGCGTTCCGTAGCATGATACAGCGGATTGAAGAACCAACTCTTCCGCCTGTCCATTCCGAATTAACCGGTGAACTGGTCATTCGGGCGTCATCAGGGACACCAATATCTTCGCGATCTCTCCGGAAATAGACCGCCATCTTCCAGCGTCAATCGCGTTATGGTAATGTTATAAGAAATTAATTCGTGGGATAGTGCTCATTAAATCGCTACAGCGTAGGGCTTTGTGAAATAGTCTTAAAAGTTCGAGCTTTTATTAGATGTTCGTGCTGGGAAACGAACGCTGATATGAATTAAGGTATTGCTAAAATTGGTGATGTTAACCGTGCGCGAACTGTATCTAAACGCATTGGACTCGCAGTTATACGGTAATGCCATGGGCTAACTTTTACAATAATTATCGAACTGAGGCATTATAATGTTATGTCCGGCGGCGAGTTGCATCGTCGCTTCGACCGGTGTGTATTTGGATCAGTGTTTTAAACGGGGATAACTATCGTGAAATTGCTGAAGATTCTTCTGCTTCTGGTGTGCGTTTCTGCGTCCTTGAGTGGCACTGTGCGTGCCGCCACATCGTTTTTCCTGAAGAATGGCGACCGGGTCTGCTTTTACGGCGACAGTATCACTGAGCAGCGATTTTACACCGTTGACGTAGAAACTTACGTCCGAACGCGATTTCCGGGACTTCATGTGCAATTTGTAAATTCCGGAGTTGGCGGTGACAGGGTCGGAGGTGGGTGGGCAGGCTCGATTAATCTGCGGCTGCGACGGGATGTGTTTCCATTCAAGCCCAACGTTGTCACAATCATGCTGGGAATGAATGACGCCAAATATCGACCGTTTAATCAGGCCATCTTTGATAAATACCGTAAGGGGTATAAGCACTTGATCGCGTCGCTGGAATCACACCTGCCGGGGGTTCGCATCGTACTCATCGGCCCCAGTGCGTATGACGACATCACCGAAAAGCCCGGTTTTCCGGGAGGATACAACGGGGTTCTCATACGTTATATGCGGTTCGTCCATCGCTTGGCCCAGAAAAATAATTTGTCCTTTGTGGACTTCAACACCCCGCTGGTAGCGGTACTTAAGAAGATGGAAAAAATCAATCCGAAGCTCGCTAAAGATGTTATTCCGGGAAGGGTGCATCCTTCGGCCGCCGGCCAATTAGTAATGGCACAGGCATTACTCAAGGCATGGGGGGCGCCCGCAACTGTTACCAGCGTTTCACTGAATGCTGGAACCAGGCAGATTATTGCCGCAACTCATACCGTTGTGCATCACGTTGCGATAACGCATGGAGACGTTTCATGGGTCCAACTGGACAAGGCGTTGCCGATGCCGATTATGGCATTGCATGAAAACTGGCCGCAGTTTCCGCCAACATCGATTTGGGGTGCTCCATCTCCCAATATGGTGCATACAGTGGCCGCGACAGCGTTGGTTGTTCGAGAATCCGGATTCGTGCCGGCCCTTGACCGGCAGACGTTGAAAGTGACGAACCTGCCTGCGGCACATTACCAACTTCGCATCAATGGCACCTCCGTCGGGAAGTTCACCCGGGCGGAATTGACGCATGGCATTAATATATCGCAATTGCCCACTCCGATGTTGGCGCAGGCATACCGCGTTTTGTCGTTAGCATGGGAACGTACGCAAATTCGGTTTGCGGCATGGCGTCAGGTACAATTGCCAATGTCCAATATCGGGTGGTTCACGCCGCAACTTCCAATAAATGTAAACACCGGGTCCATGTCGCCGAAAGCTGCCGCTGATGTTGACAACATCATGGCGAGCTTTTCTAAGCTGCAGCGCTTGGTTTCCACCGAAGAATATCTTGCTGCACGCCCCCTGCCGTGCCATTATGAATTGTCTCCAATACGATGATGATAGACTTGTCCCGCAAATAGCCCGTGGTGTGGTAAGCACCGGTGTAAAGCAAATGCGCGTCCCGTCAGGTAGCTGCGGCATGACAAAGCAGTCACCGGGGAGGTATTGCCTAAGATGTGCCCGTAGCGGACTGCGCTTGGATATTATGTTTGCCGTTGATTTTGCGCCGGGTACCTCCTGGGAAACATTCCTATTTGATTTTCGGCAGTAGGCTCCCATGATGCCAAGCCTCACCTGCGCAGGATGAAAAAAGGCCGTATTATTTCGATGTCGCGAAGGCGCGGCCAATTTTCAGAGCAGTTGCCCGGGCAACAGTTTGTTTCCTCGTGCACTTTGGCGGCATTCATAAACTACGCAGATAATGGCGCCGCTGTACCGCCTCGGAATGCGACGGATTTCCACCGCGCTTTGCGAAAGCATGATGTCTTGGCAAGATTAACGGTCGATTGGCAACGCGACCATGATTTGGGCATGGGGATCAAGTCAACGGGTTGGGCCATATGGCGCGGCCAATGTACGCGTTAGGTGAAATCTATGGGCGTGCTCGCTGCAATACGCAACGGCACTTAACGAAGCCCCCGACCAATGGAAGTTCAGTTGTCTGTCTGGTGGCCGTCAATTCACCCGGCGAACGAATGGCCGGTACAAAGAGATCGACGCAATGTTGTGCGGTGCCGACTGTCGAATAGACCGCCAGCACGCCTTATCGCTTGCTTCTAACTGTGTCCGTGCACAAACAAGCCGACAAAAAATATGGTAACGATATAAGAAATAGCGGACTACACCATTTTGCCTATATTAATGCTTATGAGCGTGCAACTGGAGATATATTGTCGGCAGGATATGGTAATGTAATATGAGGGATCGCCCCAGTTTTCTTTGAAGTCGGTTGATACCGGCGTATAGTTCATATTGTCAAATGCGATTCGGATTCGAAAAAACATATCGATCCGGATGTTGTAAAAAAATATGGCGTCAAGTACTTAGGGGACGTGGTTCGGGCCGAGGAAGGCGTCTAAAGATTGGCAATGGCCCAGCCAGAAATGTTCGCAATTCACTTTTTTGGATTTATTGTGAATCCGGGGATTGCGGAATCTATCCTTTCCGTCAGGCGATGGAAAGAAATCGGCGGCCACTTTCGTGACTGCCGCTATCCGTGTCATCCGCCCGCGAGGGTGGAATAAGAGGAGAATGTCTATGTCTATTGCAAAATCACGATTGATAACTCTTGCTCAAGCAAAAAGCGCTTGCCGTTCGGCCCTCGCAGTTGCAGTTGGCGGGGCGATGGTCTTAGGATCCACAGCGGCCAATGCAACAACGGTTTCGCTGCCAACGCCGATGGTGGATTACGCGGCAGCTAATTACAACGCCACAACGGGCGTATGGACTGATTCGTCCGGCAACGGCGATAATGCCACACAAACGCCTGGAAGCAGTGCACCCACATTGGCCTTGAACGCCACGCCCAACGGCTCGGCGGCGGTCACATTTAACGGCAGTCAGTCACTGAACATCACCACCGGCCTGTCAACAAGCACGGGCTTTACGGCCTTGGCGTTTCTCGATCCAACGACGTTCTCCGCGAGCAACGTCATCCTTGGTATCGCTCCCAATAACCCCAATTTAGGCGGTGCATTTGAATATCGGCTCAACGGTGCTAAACAAGATGTGGTTTCGGCTGGTTTTGTTGATGAGGGAACATCCAACACGGCCTTGTCCTTAAATTCGTGGAGCAATATAAATGTGGCTGTGGATGGTTCAGGGGGCACCTTCCGCCTTAATGGAAGTGCCGACGGAACGTGTGGTGCATGGTCATCCGGGCCTGTCACCGGTGTGATTGGAGCCAGCTCACAAGACGGTAATTTCATAGGAAACATCGCGGAGATACAGGTGTACGCAGGCGCCTTAACCGATGCGCAACGGCAGGCGGTGGAACAGCAATTCATCAACGCCTACGTTACCCCTGTTCCCGAACCCGCCCCGCTGATACTGCTGACCGGCGGGATGGGCCTGCTGCTCGTTTGCAAAAGACGGAAGGTCGGTGCCTGAATGGCGGCTTGGGAATGAACTGTTGAGTTTTGGAGAGAGCGGGGCTTTATGGCTCCGCTTTCTCTCCCGTTAACTTTATTTAAGAGGTACGACAATGTTTGTCATGAAAGACCATTCTCTTCCAAGCAAGCGGCGGAAAAAATCGCCGCACGGTTTTACGCTTATCGAGTTGCTGGTAGTAATATCAATTATTGCCGTGCTTATTGCACTGCTTCTGCCGGCACTTGCCAACGCGAGAATAGTTGCAATGCAGACAACCTGCGCGGCTAATATTAGATCACTCTTGCAAGGAGTTGTTGAGTATGGCCAGGATCAACGGGGACAATATCCCGCTGACCAAGAAACGCTCTATCCGATGGGAGGGCTTGGTTATGGAACCGGCTCTTGGGGGCTTGGTGCGTTATACACAACCGGAACTATAACTGCCCCAACCGCCATGTATTGCACCGACCCTGCACCGAGCATGGCCTCCTATTTTGCGAGTAATGCCGTGGGCTATCTTCCCACCACGATCACGTATGTCGCAAAGCTCGATAACTGGTCATCAACCGCGAACTGGCCGACCGAACTTGGGAACGCATATTCTTCGTTCGGCGGATCATATTGGTTCTCTGTGATCACGGACTACTGTTATTGGTACAAGCGTCCCAATGGTTCGGCTTGGTGGTGGAACAACACTGATCCATATTTCGCGCCACCGTATACCAACCCGACAACCTCCTGGACCAACCCGGCTACGGACGCGGTGGACGCCAACTTTAATCTCGACAATCCGGCCGACGGGTTGTATACGCAGTCTCCGACGGATAGTCGCAGCATCCTCATCACCGATATGGTTATCTCCCAAAATGGAAGTTGGCAGCCGGCGTTAAACAGTCCTTGGCCCAGCGGCCCATACGCCAACCACTTTCACGGTACTAACCCCGACGGCGCCAATATCGGCTACAACGACGGTTCTGTAGAATGGAAGCCGCTTTCCCGGCTTTCGCCGGGGGAAGTTAACTTCGGGTTCGATTGGTACCGTTAAGGGCAGGCCAACCGCGGACCCGCAGCAAGAAGTGGCGGTGTTGGCATACAGCCGGAGCAACGGTTGCAGACATTACCAATGACGCCAATAGCCTGCGTTGCCGCTGGCGGCGGGTTGTAACTGCGTACCGGTGCAGTTCGCATCACTATCGTTGCCACTCGCAGCGTGGTGCCTGCGTGGAAGCGCTATCTGGCGCCATGAAATAAGTTATTTGTTCCGCCGGACCACTTGCTAGCTGCGGGGCGGCTGGAGTGATACAACTAAAATAAGAGCCCCTGTTTCGCCTGCGGTTCGTATTGCATATACAATCTTTGAGTGCAGAATATGTAGTCCCTATCACATCAGGAACCCATTGAAAGAAAGGTGTTTTTTTATGCCCCGAATATCTTGGAAGAATTTCAAAACAGTGATGGGTGCCGTATCGATATGTGTTGCATTGGTGTCACTAAATATTCCCGTAAATTGGGCGGCCCAATCACCTGGCCACGTCACGCAAAGCCACCTTGTGCCAACGTTGGACCCGACCTATGGCCTGCCACTGCCGACTGAACTCAAGCGGTCGCATTCTAAATCCCCGGACTGGATATGGGCCAGCAAAGTTGGTGCGCATCAAAGTGTCTATTTGAGAAAAACTTTGCGCTTGGCCGCTGTGCCAACGAAGCCGGTACTGTATGTCACTGCGGACAATTACTTTGCCGCCTATATCAATGGCCATGAGGTGGCCCACCATAACTACGGCGCGATGAATTGGAGCCATGTAATCCACGTACCGGTGAAACAGTACCTGCATGCCGGCACGAATATTATTGCCTTGCGGGCCACCAATGACGGCGGCCCGGCGGGGGCAATTTTAGAGCTGCTGGATCGCAACGGGACCTTGATCCAATCCGATGGCACTTGGAAATTGCTTTCTCAGGCACCACAAAATAACCTGTGGCGCACAGATATGAATGTTCCGAATCTGATCAATGCGACTGTCGAATGTCGCTATGGTGGTGGCCCTTGGTTTTACGCCCTGTCGCCTTGGCCCGTTGGATATCTAGACCATCTCCATTTTCAACCGCAACGGATCGAAGTGTTGCATGGTCAGGGAATGTTTCATGGCCTGGCGACCGTGGCGCAGTGTCTAACTTCCGCCAACAAGGCATCCTTACGGCCGGGCTATCGGGGCATGTCCTTACTGGCACCTTCGCATAAAATCAATCTCGTTGTATCCGCCACGCACAAAGGAGCTGCCCCGGAATTGCTGCTTAGTTTTGGCCAGGAAGTCGCAGGCCGAATCCAGGTGCGAGGTACTGGAGGAATGGTAAGCATCGGCACGGGAGAATCTCGGGGAGAAGCATTGGACCACCCATGGCAGGGCTACCATCAACTGCAATTAACCGCGGACAAAACTCAATCGACACCTTACAGCGCCTTTCGTTACGCCACCATCAGCTTTAACGGGCCTGGTCCAATTCATATCAATCTTCTCCGATTGGATTTCAAGTATTACCCCGTTGTCTATCGCGGTGCATTTGATTGTTCCGATCCCTTGCTGACAAAAATTTGGTATACCGGGGCCTATACAACCCATCTGTGTATGCAGGAGGACATCTGGGATGCCCCCAAGCGCGATCGCCAGATGTACTCCGGCGACTTGCAAATCTCTGGTGAAGTAATTAACAACGTATTTCTAGATCACTTTCTGATGGAGCAAACCATGCGCCGCCTGCGAAGTCAGGCGCAGGGAAGTAACCCTCCATCCGCGTTGCCCAGTAACGATGTCAATGGAATTCCGGGTTATTCCTGTGCCTGGATTTGTGATTTAGCGGATTTCTTTAAGCACTCGGGGGCCATAGGCTATATTCGGTCGCAACGCACCGCTCTAATTTCAATGCTTCGCTACATGAAGCAGTCATTTAATAGTAAAAAACTATTCGATAACAGCCACAATCACTTGAATTTCGTCGATTGGGCCAGCAAGTTGCATGGAAACCCAAACACGTCGGAAGCAGATGCCGCAACAGACCTCTACACATGCCTTGCTGTGCGAAGAGCGGTATTTTTACTGCGCGCTATGGGGGATCATACCGACGCACACCACTGGGCCCGTTGGGATAACGAAATAATCCAAGCTGCCAGAAAGTATCTGGTAAATCCCAAAACCGGAACGTATAGCAGTTTGCGGCAGGTCAACGCCATGGCCATTGATTCCGGCGTGGCCGATGCCGCACAACGTCGTGCCATCGAAGCCAGAATTCTCGGACCGGATTGCGAAGCATGGAAACAGATTGCCTCACCCTATTACAACAACTTCGTCATCTTTGCGCTCGGACGTTTGGGAAGGACGGATCAAGCCCTGCGTTTTGTACAACTTTATTGGGGAGGGATGATACGCGAGGGAGCAACCACATTTTGGGAGGGATACGATCCCTCGTGGCCCAAGTATCACTTTCACAGACACCTTCAGGCCGACTGGTTGACGGGCTATTTTGTCAGTCTGTGTCACGGCTGGTCCTGTGGTGTTACCAATTGGCTGACACAATATGTACTGGGCGTAAATTCAACCAGTGGCGGCTTTGGTACCGTGACCATCGTGCCGCACCTCGGCACTCTGAGTTGGGTAAGCGGGACAGTACCCACGCCACACGGTAATATCGTACTGCGGGTCAGCAAAACGGGATCAGGTGAATCCGTAAGCCTTACGCTTCCCCCGAAAGTGAATGCAACCATCGGCTTATCAAGCCGTGCCCTGACGATCAACGGCAGAACGGCCAAGCTCCTGAATCGCGGGCAGCGGCACAGCTATATTCGACTTGACCACCCTGGTGTATGGGTAATCCGCAGCCGATGAGAGACCCGCGATTTAAGTCGTAAGTCTAGAACCTGCACGTTTTGAATGTGACAGCGGGCTTTTAACATGGTTGTGCGATCAGGATTCTATGTCAGTGTTATCATCACAAACGACTTTGGAGTAATTTTCAGTGATTCACTCTATTCGACCATGGGGACTGCGGCGAAGCTGGGCGACAAGGTTGATCGTGTCTTGCCTGCTGATGGCTGTCCTTGTAGTGACACCCAGCCCCGCGTTTGCAAACGGGCCGTATGGCAATCGATTTGTCGGAACCAGTTGGAGCGGGTTTGATTCGCCCCTATTTGGAACGATCTTTACACAGGTAACGCCCGAATATGTTGGCTACTGGGGTTTTGTAGAACATCATGAGGGAAAATTTAACTGGGGGCCGCTCGATGCGATGTACACATTGGCGGCGCGCAAGCATCTGCTTGTGGAACAGCACAACATGATCTGGGGCCAACATCAGTGGCCCTCAATTATGACGCAATGGGTCAATAAGCATAACGCTGCGGCGGCGGTACGGGCGTGGTTTGCCGCATATGCAGCACGCTATAACGGAAGGTTTCAATTTGTTAATGTAGTTAACGAACCGCTGCATGACCCCCCGGCATACCGGGCTGGTCTGCCTGGTGGAAAAACCAAATGGGGTTGGGTTCTCTGGGCCTACCGCCTGGCGCGAAAGGATTTTCCTCACGCTAAATTGCAGATTAATCAGTACAATATTCTCAATGACCCCAAAGAGACACTGCGGTACATCAAGCTGATTAAAAAGCTTCAAACTCGGAATCTTCTCGATGGCTTTGGATGCCAGGCTCATTTTTTGGAACATACCAAAACGACAGTGATTCGAGAGAATCTGCATCGACTCAACCGACTTGGACTTCCGATTTACATCAGCGAATTTGATCTGAATTGGAAAAGTGATAAAAATCAATTGTGGCAGATGAAAACGCAATTCCCAATTTTCTGGAATGATCCCCATGTTGCGGGTGTGACATTTTGGGATTTTAAACAGGGCCACACCTGGCTGCCATTTACCTATTTAATTCGCCGCAACGGTACTGCTCGACCGGCGATGGTATGGCTGAAAACGTATTTGGCCAAATTCCCGCGTTAGTGCCGCAGTACCGCACTTTGGAAATGCGCAGCAGTTATCTGCAAGATATATGTGTGTTGTAAGCAGCGTCGCGACCGCCGGCAGGCGGTTTCCGGAGCCTAAATGTAATATACGGTAACAATATAAATAATGTGTCTTGGTAATAATGCCTTTATTATATTGATGATTATCGGGTTGAATGTTACCGAAGCGCCCAAATAAGGTCATAGAATGTACAAGAGTGTCCGAGTTTGTCTTGAAGCTCCAAGTCGTTGGAATATACTCCATGTTCATCAATGTGTTGTGGCTTGTCCATGCACGTTGAATTGCCTTGGACGGAAAGTGACGCGGAATTTGTTTTTACTTTACCCGGTGCCTCGGTTTCTTGGCTGGAAATACCGACGAATGCTGGCTTGTAATTTACGAGGATGTCAATGATGGTAGATATGCCAGATCCAATCGACCAGATATCACGGCGCGTATTTTTACACGGTGCGTTAGCTGTAGCATCTTCGGCAATAATAGCGCCGGGCCCGGACGTAGCTGACGGCGCTGCCGCTAAAGCACCGTCTCAAGTAGAGGTGCAGAACTTGGGTGGTTCTCTCTGGCGCGTGCACCAGGGGAAGCGTGTCATTGGTTTGCTGCGCCCAAGGACTTACAGTTGCTGGAGCCAGAACTCTCACACACGGTGTCACAGGTGGCGGATGGTATTTTCCGAGTGGTGGTAAAGGCCCGTAAGCCGGCACTATGGGTATGGGTGCATTTGAAGGACATGGATGCCAAATACTCCGATAATTTTATCCATCTGGCACCATGGAGAGAAATGGATATTGAAGTGCGGCCGACGGAGCGGATGTCATTGGAGGACTTTCAGCGGCGGCTTGAGGTTCGCAGCGTGCATGACGTTGTCAATCCGCACCGGTAACTCTATGGTGGCTGGCGAATTTAACAGGCATTTCTTTGGGATGCCAACGATAGGTGGAGTATTAGGCCGGCAACGGTGATTGGATTCCTATGTGGCAGTTCTCTGTTACAATCGCAATTGTGATACTGACTTCGCAATGAAACGGGAACTGCAGTCAGGAGTTTTGTCATACCGGCATGAAAGGTACTTTGTGAGTATGCAGCATAATAGGGCCGTTGGTGCTGCACCGCTCAACGCAGTCGGTCTTGCGATGGACTTGAACCGTCGCAGGTTCCTGGGGCTGGCCGCGGCCAGCGTCTCAGCGATATATGCCGGCGGACGGACGGTTGCCACCA
>JAJZCT010000303.1 GCA_021828925.1 Planctomycetota bacterium | reverse complement strand
CAATTCCTCCTTGCGTTTGTCATGTTGCTTGAGAAAATAATTAAACCGCTTGGCCAGATGACGGTATTGCGCCATGCTGACGGTCTGATTTGCGACCGGTCGTTTGCGATGTTTTTGCACTTCACCATCCATGGTGAGATCAAGCATAACACCAATTACCCGAGCGCGCCAGTGCCGTTATTGTGAATATTTGCCGCGGAGCGGTAAACAGTTACGCTCCTCGGGCAGTCGTTGCACCAGGCGATCCAACGTGTACGCATGGACGCTGCGCGCCGGTTGCTGCTGGAAACGGACGAATCAATGGAAAAAATCGCCGATCGCTGCGGCTTTTCGGAGCCACAGCATTTTATACGCGCCTTTCGTCAAACCCAGGGCACAACGCCGGCGGCATTTCGCAAACTGGAATCCAACAAAAACCGGGGATGACACACACACACACACACACACAATCCATGAACGACCGCCATTGCGGGCGTAAGCCAGGGAAACGAATCGGTCGCAGCCAAGCCGCCCGATCAAACATGATTCCGCCACGGCCTCATGCGGCACGATGATCAACTGGGATAGGCGCATCTCCGGTGATCACGTCCATGCTGAAATCTCGCCGCAGCCGAACCTGCGGCATTGCCTCGGGTGATAAAATCTAATAGTCATTTGCGCACGACCGGGTTGCTAAATTCAGATTGTTGATTAGAATCTCGCGCATGGTGGAACGAACCGTCAAGCTTTACACAAGTATATATGCGTGTGGTTGTGTTGATGCGATTCGCCGTTATTCCATCCCCGGCATGTGACGAACGTGCGTTGCAAAAGAGCGATGGTAAGTGTGGACCGCCGTCGCCGGGGCCGACCGTAAGAAAGGATTTGAACATAATGAAAAATGTCATTGCCGCAGTTGCCGCAGCACTCATATGTCTTTGTCATGCATTACACGCCTCGGCTTTCGTTCATCCGGGACTACCGTTAACGCGATCGGAATTGAATCGGGTTAAAGCCAGAATCCGGGCCGGCGATCAGCCATGGAAAAGCGGGTTCAACGCCATGGCGGCGGACTGGCATTCGAAACTCAACTACCGTATGCAGGGACCCTTCGCGGATGTCAGCCGAAATCCGAACGTGCATTTGTATCAGTGGGAAAACGACATGCAGGCCGTTTATAACCAGTCCCTCATGTGGTATTTCACCGGTAACGCCGCCTATGCCCGTAAGGCCGCTCATATCCTCCTTGCCTGGGCCCGCACGCAGAAGAAATTTGGTGGAATGGAGTCAGACCTTGATCTGGGTGATTTCGCGTATCGCTTTGCCGGCGGCGCGGATATTCTCCGCGGAACCTGGCCGGGTTGGACGCCGGCCGACACCGCGGCGGTAAAGCACCTGTTTGGCACGGTATATTGGCCCGGCGCGTTCAACGCGGGCCACAATATTCTCGGGCCCGCGAACAAAGGCATGCTTGCCTTATCCGCAGCGTGCGCTATTGCCATCTTTAACGATGACAAGGCCCGACTGGCCCACGTTATTCATCTGTATCGCACTCAGGCCGCCACCGCTCTGCGAAATACACTTCCCACGGGCGAAAGCGGCGAAAGCGGACGCGATCAGGGCCATGCGTGGGATATCATGAAATCGATGGCATTCATTTGCGAAGCGTGCTGGGCGCAAGGTATCGACTTGTATTCTGAAGATAATAATCGCCTTTTGGCCGTGGGAGAATACTGGGCACGTGTCAATAGTGGAGTCAAAACGCCTTTTACCCCGTTTGGCCCCATTGATGCCTATTATCTGAAAAGCGCGGCAGGCGGCTGGCCGCACGGGCGACTGGCCTTGAATATGCTCTATGACGCCTACGTGTTGCGCAAAGGATTGCAGGCGCCGTATATCCAAATGCGCCGTAGCGAGTTGCCGATCGATGATTCTTCGAGTAACAACAACAGCTTCGTTTTCTACCGAAACAGTGCGCACTCTTCGGCCCAGCCTCTGCCACCGGTGCGGGTGCCACCGGCACCGGCGGAGCCGGTGACGGGAGGCCTGAGGAATTTTGACATCGGTCAGGCGCTTCCCCGGGGTCAATGCCGCTATCACAACGGGATATGGACGGTGAAAGGCGCAGGAATCGATATCTGGGGACCGCGTAGTGACAGTTGTCAATTTGTTTATAAACCGGTGGAAGGCAACTGCACCATTATTGCCAAGGTCGACTCGATACAGAGAATCAGCGTCCATTCCAAGGCTGCTGTCATGATCCGTGAGAGTATGCGCCCCGATGCGCCCAGCGCCTGGATCGCCGTTACCCCGGCTAAGTTGTATGAATTTACGATGAGTGGTTGGAGCAACCTTTGGGGCGGCTCTTACTTTGCCAAGGCCGGACGGGCCATTCCCATGTCGTCATATTGGCTCAAAATTGAACGGATCGGAGATATGATTACACTGTTTGTTTCGCCCGACGGCACAAGCTGGGGAACGGCATGCGTTGGCAAGTACGCTCATCTGCCATACACGCTTTACTTGGGGCTGGCTGTATGTTCACACCATCAGGGCCGGCTTGCCGCCGCGCAATTCAGCCATGTGCGGATCACCGGAGGCGTTGGATTTGTTGCCCCCACAAGACCCGAAGCGCCGCTGGCCGTTGTAGCGGATCCCGGCAGCCGACAGGTTCCATTGCGCTGGTTGAAATCGTTTGGTGCCACCGCCTATCTGATCAAACGGTCCAGCCGTTCCGGTGGTCCATTTCGAACCATTGCCACCATTCCGGCTGGGAGCGGCGAGAGTTATATTGACAGATCCGTTGTTAACGGTAAACGGTACCATTATGTCGTCGTTGCATCCAATGCGGCCGGAGATAGTGGGCCGTCTTCCGTGGCCAGCGTACTGCCCGATCCGCCGCTGGTGCGCGTCAGTAAACATGGAATTGCCGCGGCATATGCCCAAGCCAACGCCCAGCAAGGCCCGGACAAGGCATTTGACAATTTGGCCGGCACACAGTGGTTCAGCGGTAGCCATGCCGGGGGGGCGCGGCTGGATCGGTTATGACTTGGGTGCCGAACGCCGCTGCGTGGTAACACGTTACGATATCACCAACACCAACGCACTTGCTTTTAATCCGAAAAGCTGGGAATTTCAGGGATCCAATGACGGCAGGCATTGGATTACCCTGGATACGCGCCGCAATGAGTCCTTTCGCGGGGGGCTGAAATCGTTTTCCATCCACAACACGACAGCCTATCGATTTTATCGACTGAAGATAACTGCCACCCACGGCGCTGATGGCATCCAACTGGCTGGTTTTGATCTTTTTGCGAAGTCTAAAATTCCCTTGCCGCCCGCACCCTGGAAGCCCACCGCTCTAACCGCCTCTCGTCCATCCGGCACGCAGGTTGATTTAAAATGGAACACCGCGCACGGTGCCGTCAGTTATAACGTAGAACGATCCACAACGCCGCGCGGCCCCTACGTCACCATAATCCGCGGTGTGACCTCAAACATGTATCGTGATCAACGAATTAAAGCCGGCAGGACATATTATTATAAGGTGCGCGCAATGAATTGCGGCGGTATCAGCCGCCCGAGCGCAGTGGTCGAGGCGAAAGCCCTTGCAGCCTGGACGCAGTGATAAAAAGCCGCAGCAACGCCGCGGGATCCATTGAACGCGTGCCTAGCAGGGCACACGGATGATCTCATCGCCGCCCCAGAAGCTGATGCCGGGATTCCGCGTGAGCTTACGTGGTCGGGAAACAACCTGCTCGGCGGTTTGTCTGGGGCCCATGATCACGTCGGCGAGTTCCAGTGGCACCCGGTACCTGGCCGTCGTAATCGGGGACAGATCAAGCTGATCATTTGCGCGGCGAGAAAAATCAGTCACCGCTTTCCATTGTTCGATTCCATGATGCCGCCTTCCAAAGCGTTTCCGAGCATTGGATAAACGTAAAGCGGATGCGGCCATGACTATGCACAAGCCCGCCCCAACCATGCGCTAAATGCGACGATTGAGGTGCATGAGATGATCCCTTCAGCATTGAAGCGGTCTGCATCCATGTTTGAAGGGACATCTGCCGCGAAAACTGACAAACCTGTAAACGAGGGTATCAGGCCAACGTCACTTTCAGCGCTGCCGCGTCATTAACCGTGGGGTGGTAGGTTTTGGGCAGCTCCACCCGCAACCCCGCCGCCGTCTGCTGCCACACAAGCTTTTCATCCGATCCCAGCAACGCCACATTGGCAATACGTCCGGGGTGAGCGGCGGATGCCGTTCCCAGCGAACGGATTACAAACGCATCGCTGGGCCAACCCAAAGCAATGGCATATACCACATTATTGGCTTTGTTGCGGGTAAAGCGGATATCTTTTGGGCCAAGGGCATTGATGCTCGCTCCCTGGAATGATCCGGACCGTATCATATTCGGGCCTTCGCCGTAAACTTTCCATGGCCTTGTCGCGTAAATTGCTTCACCATTTACGGCAAACCAGTCACCGATGCGGTCCAGAATCAACTGCTCTTTGCTGTCGATTGTGCCGTCCGGCTTACCAGGAATGTTCAGAATAAATGTGCCATTTTTGCTTACCACGTCCACCATCCAGTGAATGGCATCACGCGGATGCATATAACCGCCATATTCGCCTGGGTGCGTGTAATACCCACGGGCGTAGTGCCAGCCGCCGATGCACGTTTCCGACTGCCACGCATAAGGCATTATATCTCCGGTTTTGC
>JAJZCT010000302.1 GCA_021828925.1 Planctomycetota bacterium | reverse complement strand
GTGTTATCATAACCACTCCAAGTACCTCTACGGCGAATTAAGATTGTCGTGGAAGTCATGGGCGGGGTTGAGCCGGCCAAGACGTTATCTCTGCGGGCCGTTAAATCAGGGAAGTTGCTGGTGACCGCCAATAAACATCTCCTGGCGCTGCATGGAGCCGAAATATTTCGCGCAGCCGCTAAAGCCAACTCCTGTGTCTGTTTTGAAGCATCCTGCGGTGGAGCGATACCCATTGTTCTGGCACTTACCCGCGGATTAATTGCCAATGAAATTGATCAGGTCGTGGGCATTGTCAATGGCACGTGCAATTACATTTTAAGTGAAATGAGTTCCTCAGGTAAAAGTTACAGCACCGCTCTGGCCGAAGCCCAGGCCGCAGGTTTCGCCGAGCCGGATCCCACTCTCGACGTCACCGGCGGAGATAGCGCGCACAAACTGGCTATCCTGGCATCGCTGGCGTTTGGGACCCACGTACCGTTTGATCAGATTCATGCCAGCGGAATAAATACCATTGACGATATGGATTTGCGGTTTGGCCGGGAATTGGGGTATGTGTGCAAACTCCTGGCGATCGCGGAAAAACATAGCCATGGCATTTCACTGCGGGTGCATCCCGCATTTGTTCCCCAGAAACATCTGCTGGCCAATGTGAACGGCTCGTTTAACGCCATTGCCGTAGTCGGCCATGCCAGCGGCCAAACCATTCATTATGGCCGAGGTGCCGGCGGCAAGCCCACGGCCAGCGCCGTTATTGCCGACATCGTAGAAGCGGCCATGGGAACCGCCCCCCTGCTTTTTAAGCAACTGCCGCTTCTGACACGGCGCAGCACCGCCAAAGTTATTCCAATTCAGGATGTGTCGTCCCGCCACTATTTACGCATGATGGTACAGGATAAGCCGGGAATGCTGCATCAGATTACCGGCATACTCGGTAAGCTGGGCATTTCCCTGGCAGCGATGGTACAGCATGAAGCCCATGAGGATCAGTTCGTGCCTTTGGTGATCATGACGCATGAAGCACCCGACGGCAAAGTGACGCAGGCTACCGCCAAAATTGACCGCCTGAAGGGGATACGTGGTCATACCCGACATATTCGTGTTATTGATCCGGCAACGTGAACAGCCGCCGATTGCAACAGCGCACCAACCCCTTAGAATAATGTTAATACTAGTGAAGGATCGAAAGCAACACTATGAAATACGCCATTATCATTCCCGACGGAGCGGCTGATGCGCCGATTGCTGAACTGGGCAATAAAACCCCCTTGCAAGCCGCCACTAAACCCAATATGGATGCGGCCGCCCGCAACGGCCGTATCGGCACGGTTCGCACCACGCCGCCAGATTACAGCCCCGGAAGCGATGTTTGCACGCTATGCCTTCTGGGGTATGACCCGGCACAATATCATCCCGGCCGAGCTCCATTGGAGGCGGCGGCAATGGGCTTGAAACTTAACGCCTCAAACTGGGTTATGCGATGCAACTTCGTCACCATTATTGACGGAAAAATGGTGGATCATTCCGCCGGGCATATCAAAGACAACGAAGGCCGCACGCTTTTGCAGGCCGTCACGCAGGCCGTGGGAAGCTCCAGCGGAGTGACGCTTCACCCGGGTGTAAGTTATCGCAATTTAATGACGCTCGCCGGCACGGATTTGAGCAAAGTTAAGACCACGCCCCCCCATGATATTCCCGATCAGCCGATTAAAAACTATTTACCGCGCGGGGCTGGCGCGGAGCCGTTACTGGATATTATGAACAAGGCGAGAGCGGTGCTCAAGGACCATGAAGTAAATCTGGTGCGGCGGCAATTCGGCGAAAATGAGGCGACGGATATCTGGCTTTGGGGCCAGGGAAGACCCAAACACATTCCAAGCTTTAAGGACCGCTTCGGCGTTTCCGGGGCCATGATTACCGCTGTGGATTTGCTGCGCGGAATCGCTAATTTGCTGGGCTGGAAAAATATTGATGTGCCCGGCATTACCAGTTATCACGATACAGATTACGCCGCCCAAGGTAAATATACCTGCGACGCTCTGGATAAGTTTGATCTGGTCTGCTGCCATGTGGAAGCACCGGACGAAGCCAGCCACCAGGCGGACTTCACCACCAAAATCAAAAGCATTGAATCCATCGACGAACACGTTGTCGGCCCCGTGATCAAAAAATTAAAGACCTTTGATCAATGGCGATTGCTGATCATGCCGGACCACGCCACACAATGCGCCACACGTAAGCACCACGAAGCCCCTGTACCTTTTCTGATCACCGGTTCACAGGGAAAAAGCAGCATCGCCCGCGCCTACACGGAAGAGGCCGCCATGGAGAGCGACCTACATATCGAAGCCGGCTACGAATTGATGTCCTATTTTTTAACCAAATGACGCGGGAATCAATGAATAATGAATAAGGCCTACGGCGCCTGTCCGAGTAATGGCCGGGATTGGGCGATTACTCGGACAGGCTCCTACGCTTTGCAATTTTCCAGCCATGGATCGGTAATCTCTGAGAATCGCGAAAATCCACCGATTATGACGATTATACCCGTTTTCTGACATGAGAATCGGCAACCCGTAACCTGCACACCTGCGCCCCCGCCTGTCATTTTTTCAAATCAGGATATTTTTCCGTTCGCACGGACAGCATCTGTCCGCATGGGGTGGTAAACAGGCACGCATGCGATGTTCGGGAGTCGGAACTTGGGTGTTTAGAAAGGAGATTTCGTCATGATCACTCCGTCAATTTTACCCATCTTGGGGGCTTCGGTGGTCTTTGGTGGGCCAACCGAACCGCCGCCGGAGCCAACTGCGGAAAGCACGCGATTATGTGATAATTCGTTCCTATGTTTCCGGACGCTAAAATTTGTCCTTAATTTTCTTCGGCGGGAGAAAAGCAAGATTAAAGACTGCAACTTTTTTAATTTTATTATCGACGTGCTGGGCCGCCGTGAAACTATTGATCTGGCCCTGGCCTCGTGCCCGCTGGATGCCCTGGGAGATCGCACCAGATCCCACCTGGAAGCGGGCCACAGTGCACCAGAAAATCTTCTAATGGAGTTTTGGAACGATCCCCTCGCCCAGGCGATACTGAAACCTCCGTTGCTGGCGGCACTGGAGAAAAAGTTGCCTCGGTTGGCCCAGCAAGCCGCCTCAGATGCCACCGAGGATGTGCTGTACAAACGATTCGGGGAAATGGTTCAATTTTTCTGCCTCACGGAACATGAAGCCGATCTCCTGCTGATTGCCTACGTTCGCCATGCCGACATCTGGAACTGGATGGACTTTAGCGGACCCCAGCGCGGTGGAAGTCGCTTTGAGCGGATACGCCTGATGTGTATGGCCCTGGGAGCGCCGTTGGCGGTGGGTGGAAAATTTTTATTGAAGAACAGCCGCCTGCGCACCCTCGGCTGCCTGGATAGCGACCTGGAATTCAATACTGAATTAGAGCCATTTCTCACCGGCCTGACCGAAGAACCGCTGGCCTCGAAATATTTCGCCCGGCATACCGATCCGGCTCTGCCCTGGGCAATGTATGGCAAACTCACGCAAGGGCACGGGGCCATGCTCAAAGAACTGATACGCCGCCGCGACCCGGACCGGGGTTTGAACCTATTGTTCTATGGCGTGCCCGGCGGCGGGAAAACGTCATTTGCCGTTTCGCTGGCGGCCGAGCTGGGCATGGACCTTTACCGCATCCGTGTTCCGGAAGATTACGATGGCGAAATCGGCAGTTCACGCTTCGCAGCGCTGCAAGTCTGCGATCGGCAGGTGAATCGGGGCCGCAGCATCATTCTCATTGACGAAGCCGACGAAATGCTGGCCGGATCAGCGGGGAGTGTGGCGAATTTGCTGGGAGAGTATCCGGAAGATGGTGGCGGAAAAAAAGATACCCTCAACACTGTTCTGGATCAGGTGAATGCCACGTGCATCTGGATCACCAACAGCCTGCCGGAGCGGCTCACGCCATCCTCCCGTCGGCGGTTTGATTATTCCATTGAGTTTAAGCCGCTATCACACCAGCAGCGCTGCCAGGTGTGGAAAAATCTGCGAAGACAGTATCAACTTGAGAACATTATTGATGATGCCATGGTGGAGCAGTTGGCGCGGCAATTTCCGGTCAGTGCCGGCGGCGTGGATTTGGCCCTGCGAAACTACGCCCGCCTGAACGGCGATCCGTCCGCATCAAAATCCGCCGCCATGGACACCCTCCAGCGACTGTTGACGCCGCATTGCCAACTTCTGGGCATCGACTTGACGGCTACCGTCTCAAATGCTGCCGACCATTACGCGCTAGCCGGCCTGAATATACGCGGCCCAGTCTCACCGCAGAACTTTCTTGCGGCGGTGCAGAAATTCCGCCGCAATCAGGAGTTACCTGGATTCACCACTGACACAACCGGCCAGGACATCCGCCGCCTGACCGCGTTGCTTTTCGGGCCATCTGGTACCGGTAAAACACAATTCGTAAAATTCCTCGGCCGCGAAGTGGATTGTCCGGTACGAACCTGCATGGCCGGCGATTTGCTTAGCCGCTATGTCGGCGGCACCGAACAAAATATCCGCGAAGCATTTCGCACTGCCGCCGCCGACCGGGCGATTTTATTTATCGACGAAGCCGACGGCCTGTTTCACAGCCGGCAGTGGGCGCAGCGCAGTTGGGAAGTTACCCAAGTCAACGAATTGCTGCACGCCATGGAAAACTTCGGCGTTTG
>JAJZCT010000301.1 GCA_021828925.1 Planctomycetota bacterium | reverse complement strand
CTTTGGTAATCACGGTGCGGGTGAACTGGACAATATATGGAGTATGCCCCAGAGCACACTAAAGGGATACGTGATCGGCACGGTGCGGCCATTTAAGAACCTGCATATTCCATTTATCCCTCAGGCCAAATCCATTCTTAATGCCCTGGAATCCAGTGTCAGCACCGTACAGGTGGCGGGCACCTGGGCGCATCCGACCACCACGCCGGTGGTGTTTAAGAATCTGGGAACCGCGATCAAGGAAATATTTGTCAACGCCATCGTGGGCAACCCCTCGGCATCCAGCGGACGCTAAGTTAAGCTCCCAGCCACGCCGCTAACAGATCGCGCGCGGCATGGAGATCATCGCGGTGTACCATCTCTGTGACGGTATGGATGTACCGTGTGGGAATGCTCAACGTGATGGTGCGATAGCCGGTGCGGCTGCGTTGCATGGCACCCGCGTCGGTCCCGCCGAGCGGCAGCAATTCCAATTGATACGCGATTTTCTCTTTCTTGGCGGTTTGAACAAAGCTGTCGACCAGCGGTCGATCGCTGATAGAAGCCCCATCCATGATTTTAATGCCCACGCCCTTGCCCGCATGTGTGACAGTCTGGTCATCAGGAATTCCCGGCGTATCACAGGCCAGCGTGGTGTCCAGAGCAATGGCGATATCCGGTTCCAGACCGAACGTCGCCGGACCGGCTCCGCGCAGGCCGACTTCTTCCTGCACCGTAAAGACCACATAAATATCATAACTCGATTTTTTCAGCCGCTGAATCGCCCGCACCGCCGTCCACACCGCCGCTCGATTGTCCATAGCCTGCCCGCAGACAAAATCCCCGATCTGCGCAAAGTCACGCACCAGTGTGACCGGATCCCCCACCTGTACAAGTTCTTTTACCTTCTTGCCCGGCAAGCCCACATCCACCATGAAATCGCTGACCAAAAATTGCTTCTTGCGATCTTCCTCCGAGGCAATATGAATCGGTTTTCCCGCCGGGTTCATGACGCCGGGAAGATTTTTTCGCCCCTGCACCAAGACACGGTTGGCGGATAAATTTCGCGTATCAAAACCACCGGCGTTATGGACCCGTATAAATCCCTTATCATCCACATGGCGGACATAAAACCCGATTTGATCCATGTGCGCGGCGATCATCACCTTGTGCGGCGCTTGGTTGCCGGAAGTTTTCGATGCCTTTTTCAGGCAGATTAAACTGCCGAGCTTGTCCACCCGCACCTCATCAAACAGGCCGTGAATTTCCTGCTTTATTACCTCTCGAACCAATTCTTCCCGGCCGGGAACGCCCGGTGTTTCACTAAGCAATTTCAGAAATTCCATTGCAGTATCTCCAAATAAATGTCTCCGGGTGTGCCATCACGCACCGGTTAAGTTCTGAATTATCGACGATATCCGCCGCTTGGCAAGGTAACAGGTGACAGGTGACAGCCCAAGGTGTCACACCGGATTTGTAGCCAAGCCGGATTCTGGAGCACCCCGCCATCCTCTGATACAATTACCAGCCACTGGTATTTCACGGAGCCTTCGCCATGAAACAATCCCGTTGCGTCGTGACTGCAAAACGTGCGATACACGCTCTTATCTTTGGCGCAATGATCTGCCTGGCTACGAGCATAACCGCTCGGGCCGCCGGACCGGCCCAACAGCCTATGACCTTAATGTCTTCAGCGTTTAAGAACCACGCGGTCATGCCCGCACAATTCACCGCGGACGGCAAGGATATTTCCCCACCCCTGGCATGGAGCCACATACCGCGAAAAACCGTTTCTCTCGTGGTGGTGATGATAGACCCGGATGCACCGGGGCCTCTGGCGTTCCGCCACTGGATGATAATTAATATCCCACCGACCGCCAAAGGCTTGCCGGGAAATCTACCGCACACCAAGCGGATCGCCAAACTGCCATCCGCCCGGCAGGGAAAAAATTCCTTCGGACAATTCGGTTACGGCGGCCCCGCACCCCCGCCCGGCCCCGCGCACCACTACCGCATTATGCTCTACGCCTTGAGCCGCAAATTGTTATTCGCCCCAGATTGCCTACCCTGTCTGCAACATGCGATGGCCGGCTACATTTTAGCCCGCGCAACCCTGCATGTGCATTACGGAAGCAGCACGGGGAAGTAACTGCCTTCTTGGGAAAATGGGTGCGACCTGATTGCCGTTGCAAGACCCATGCTGCAAGACACATGCTTCCGCATTGAAAAAGACAGTGGTACAATAAAACCCAGCCACGAATCCGGTACCGCGGCCTTACAGGATTGCAGATGATTAAGCGCTTCACAGTCAGAAATTTCAGAAGTCTGCTCGATGTCACGGTTGACTTGGCGGATATTACAGTTCTGGCCGGGCGAAGCGGCACGGGCAAGACCAATTTTGTCGACGCGCTCACGCTTTTAAGCACGGTGATTGTCCATGGAAGCCACCCAACGAATCTATCCCAGCCACTGATGCGGTTTGGCGGGTCGGATGCATTCCGTCCGGCCAACATGAAAAGCGGTGAGTTCAACATAGAATTCTCCGTATTATTTTCCATTCCCGGTTATCCTGATGACTTCGAGTACAAACTCACTACCCGGTTTCCCAATTTTTTTGTGCAGGATGAGAGCCTTTCTCACGCGGGCCAAATAATATTTCACCAAAAGGAAGGCAAATGGGAACAGGAGCCGAAGCTTAAGGGCGTCGGTTCCCTGGGAACGGTGATGTTGGGCTGGCTGACAGGGCTGCCTGAAGCGAATGTGGCATACATCAGCTTGGCCAAGAGTATCAGCGCCTACAATTTCCCCGGAAGCGTATTGGCGTCCTCAGGAGGACCGACACCCACAGGTCCCGAGCCACTTCATTTCGACGGGGGCAATGCCGTACAGGTCATCGACGGAATTATCAACAGCATCCAAACGTTGCCGACCTGGCAGGATATTGAGTCTGCGTTGAAAGTCCTGTCGGCTTCGCTGATAGCAATTACCGTTACGCCCTTTTCCAGCAGCCGGATTGCGGCATCTTACCAGCTTGGTGAGGGAGTAATCTCCATTGGCCTGCCCAGACAGTCTGAAGGCTTCCGCCGGTTTCTCGCGCATCTGATTGCCATCTATCAGAATCCCACGCCGCAGGTGATTTTATTTGAAGAGCCGGAAAAGGGAATATTCCCGGGTGCTCTATCTCTGCTGGCGGACCATATTAAATCCGCCAGTATGAAGCTCGGCACCCAATTCATATTGACCACGCACAGTCCGCAACTTCTTGATGCGTTTCCGGGCGAGGCGATTCGCTGGGTGAAATTCTCCGCCCATGGAACCCAGATCGCTCCACTCGCCCCGGACGATTTGCATGCGCTCCATGAGGGATTGACGACGCCCGGCGAGTTTCTGACCGTGGCCGACCCAAGCGAGCCGGAGCCGATACACGGATGAACTCGCGCAACGGAAAACTGGTTATTGCGTTTGGCGAGGGCGAAGGAGAGGAGTTAGCCCTGCCAACATTGATAAAGAGGGTTCTGCGGGAATCTATAGCAACCGGTGATAACATACCGGAAATTCACGTCGAACCTCGGGCATGGCGCGTCGGCCACCTTGAAAAACTGCGCAAAGACAATGGTCAATACTGGAAGGACAAGCTTCTTTTGGCGTGTCAGAGAAGGGCTTCGGCGGTTTTGCTGCTTCTGGACGGCGACCACCCTTCCAACTTGGGAACTCCACCGCATTGTGCAGGCACGGTGGCCGGGCAACTGGCAACTTTGGCCCGCGACATTGGCGGCGGTAGTGTATTCTCCGTTGCCGTGGTTATTGCGCGGGCGGAAATGGAATCCTGGTTCCTTGCCGGCGCGGATTCGCTGAAAGGGGGCCGTGACGGTAATGGCCTGCTGCTTAAGGAAAATTCGCAGGCACCGACCGGCGATTTGGAATCATCCCCGCGTGACGCCAAGGGGTGGCTCAATAAAAATATGCCCTTGGGTTACAAACCAACCGCCGACCAAATTCGCCTGGCCCATCGTGTTGACCTCAAACTGATCCGTGAGCGCAAGTTGCGGTCATTTCAGCGTTTTGAAAACGCGATCGCCCAGATACAAAGTGCCCTGACCTCTGGTCGACATATTGCGACCCCGGAAAACTAAGTCAAGTTTAACTGAAAAGTGCGAGCTGGCTGCCGGGGCGGCGAAATGATGTGGAGGACATGGCGGGATAATGAGTTTTTAATCCCGCCCGCCGGGCGGAAAGTTCAAAGAGGGCTTCAATCTGATCGGCAAAAACTCCTTCGCCCTTCATGCGCGTGGCGAAATTGGAATCATTGAGTTTGCCGTGCCGCATGGATCGGATGCGGTTAAGAATTTTTGCCGCTCGGTTCGGCTTATGCTGCTGGAGCCACGTTTGGAATAAATCCTTGACTGCATATGGCAATCGCAAGGGTGTATACCCCGCAAAAGTCGCCCCAGCGGCTGCCGCGGCTTTGAGAATATTCGGGATCTCTTCATCCGTTAAGCCCGGTATCACAGGTGCTACCAGTACGCCCGTTGGGATACCCGCCGCGGATAAGGCCGTTATCGCGGCCAGTCGTCGCTGCGGTGAACTGGTGCGCGGCTCCATGATTGCCATAAGGTCCGATTGCAGCGTGGTAACGGAAATAAATACAGCCGCCGCCTGATGGGCCGCCAATTCAGCCAGCAGATCAATATCACGCGTGATAAGATGATTTTTTGTGATGATGGAAACCGGATTTCTAAACTCCGCAAATACTTCCAGACAACCGCGCGTGATGCGCAACGTGCGCTCCACCGGCTGATAACAATCGGTAACGCTGGCCATGG
>JAJZCT010000300.1 GCA_021828925.1 Planctomycetota bacterium | reverse complement strand
CTATGATCCCTGGTGGAACCCGGCGGTGGAGAATCAGGCCACCGATCGGGCGCATCGCATCGGTCAGGATAAAACGGTGTTTGTCTACAAGCTTATCACGCAGGGCACCGTGGAAGAAAAAATCCAAGCCCTGCAAAAGCGCAAGCGCGAACTGGTGGCCGGCCTGCTGGATGACACCGGCCAAACCCCGCTGAAACTCGGGGATGAAGAACTCCGTGCACTTTTTGCACCGTTGGGATAAGCGTTGGTTGCAGCCCCAATCACGGCTCGCTTGGGGCCGGGGCGGCAAGGTTTGCATTTGCGCCGGCGGGGCCGGGTTGCGAGGGAAAATAAAGCCAGTATTGGCTGTCCGGATCGTCCATACATAAAAGTGTGTAATTGCAGCCTGCGGGCACCATATCAAGGCGCGCGGTTTTTTCCGATAGCGCAATGACCACATGTTCCGCTTCACGGGAGGCACGGTCCTCTTGGGAGCTGGGCGTAAGGGGGGCATCAGGCGTAATGGCGGCCAGATCAATCGTGGCGAGGGCTTCCAGAAGTATCTGCCTCTGGCTGCGACCGGCGGTGATCAGGGTGGGTACTGATCGGCTATAGCCGGCAATTTGCATACCGACGGAAAAGTGGTCCATTAAACCGCGGCACATCCAGGCGGCGGCCAATTCAATGGCTCGTTCCGCCAGAGCCGGGCCGTTGGGCACGGTTGCCCATTGGCGCAAATCCAGTGTGACAACAATAGTGGGCGGCGTATCTGTGGTCATTTCCCGGACCATTAACTCTCCGGTGTGAGCGCTGCGGCGCCAGTGAATGGATCGGATGGCATCTCCGGATTGATATTCACGGAGTCCGAAAAATTCGTCCGATCCGCCGCGCCGGGGAGAAGTCGTTGATCCGCCGGAGCAAAACGTGCGCGAGCGGGCGAGCAACTCGCGATTAAGCATGCCGATACGCGGATAGACGGTGATACGGCGCGCCGCCCGCACATGCACCGCCCGATTCAGGAAGCCGAAGGGAAATGAACAGCAGACTCTCTGTTCACGCAGTTCGACAATTCCCCGATGCGTGGGCACCAGATGGGTCATCACCAGCGTGGTCTGACCCGGGCCAAGGTGCAGACAATAACCTTCGGGAACAACCGATACGGCTCCCAGGAAGCGAGCCTCGGTAATGCGAATAGCGCAGGAAGGCCAGAGGATTTTATGGTTCACCAGGCGGTAATGCACTTCCATGGGTTCACCGGCTACCGCGTGCTCACTGACCGATCGCGTGACTTCCAGCCGCCGCAGCAGCAGATCTCCCAATACCGCGGAAACCAAAAGTGTTCCCAGTACAATTCCCAGCGCCCAGAACAGAACATTGTTTTGGCTGTTGAGAGCCGCGATGAGCACAAAGCAGGTAACGCCGGCGAAAACAAAACCGGTAAAGGTCAATTCGTAATACGTCATGTGCCGGTGTTTTCGCATGGCTGCGGATCGCCTTGAAAATATTTGCTTGGCCGCCCGTCGGCGGCGAAGCGCCGGGCGCACAACTACATGGGGCAGGGAATATTCTGCAATAATTCCTGCATAATACGAACGGCGGTTGTAATATCGCCGTTGGCCATGTAACTCTTGGTAATAACCCGGTGCGAGCAAACGGGAACCACCATTTCCTTGATGTCATCGGGTGTGACGTAATCGCGTTTGTTCACCAATGCCAGAGCCTGCACCGCGTGGGTAAGCGCTAAAGAACCGCGCGGTGAAATACCCGTATGCAACAGTTCGTGTGTGCGTGTGGCGGTGACGATATCCAGCATGTATTCCAGCAGCAGCGGGTCAATTTTCACCTGCGCGGCCTGCCCCTGCAAAGCTTCAACTTCTTCGCTGGAAAGTACCGGGTCCAAGGTATCGAGCCGATGCTGGCCCGGCTGTTCACGCAGAATGGCCAATTCCCGGTCGCGCTGGGGATAACCGAGCTGAATCCGCAGCAGGAAACGGTCCAGCTGGTTTTCAGGCAGGAAATAGGTGCCTTCGAATTCAAAGGGATTCTGGGTGGCCACGACCATAAATGGACAGGGAAGTTGGAGTGTCTGGCCGTCAACGGAGACGGAATTTTCGTTCATCGCCTCCAGGAGACTGCTTTGGGTGCGTGGCGTGGTGCGGTTGATTTCGTCCGCGAGGACGATATTAGCGAAAATCGGACCGGGCTTAAAGGTGAATTCCTGTCGTTCCTGATTGTAGACCGATACGCCGAGGATATCACTGGGCAGCAGATCGGGGGTAAGCTGGATGCGGCTGAACTGGCAGTTGATACTGCGGGCCAGCGCCCTGGCAAGAACCGTTTTGCCCACACCGGGAACATCTTCAATAAGCACGTGGCCGCGGGCCAGCAGCCCCACAAGCAGGTGTGTGACCACTTCGGGACGACCGAAGAAAACCGTTTGAATATTTTTTCGCAGTCTTTCCAGCGGATTCATGCGTTTTGTATTCCTGTCTCGCCCGGATCGGGGCGGTGATCTGCACAGGCCCGAAGGTCCGCGGCCTTAGTGCGATGATTGCGAAAAACGCTGGACCAGCTTTTCAATCAGCGGCTGATCCGGATTCAGTTCAAGGCTCTTACGCCAATAAGCAACCGCTTTGCGGCGCAGCGCCGGATCACCACTCTGAGATTGTAAAGCCATGGCCATATCTACAACCCCAAGGCCGTTGAGCGCGGGCGCATAAGCGGCTTTGAGCTTCAATGCGGCATGGTAAGCCGCTTTGGCTTTCGGCAGATTGCCCATGCGGTAAAAAGCATACCCAAGCCGCTCCTGCACCAATGCGGACGGAGCGAGTTTACCGGCTGTCTTAAGTACCCGTGACGCCATGGCGTACTGTTTGCCATTGAGATACACCGCCGCCATATCCAGATATATCGCTGACTGATGCGGCTTTAACTCCAGGCTTGATTTGAAATAATGCAGAGCTTTTCGACCATAATGCGGGTCAACATTGGCAGCCTCGGCGTATATGGCGCCGAGGTTGGCCAGAGAAGAAAATGACCGTGCCCCGTTGGCCAGTGCGCGACGACCATAAATAACGCCAAAGATCGGCTGTCCGGTCTGGGCGTAGGCCACTGCCAAATTCATCGTAGCATTGGCATTTTTCGGTTCAACCTCCAACGAGTGCTGATAGGCGGTAACAGCACTTTGAAAGTTATGTACCGCCTGAAAGCTTACGCCCAGTTCATACCATCCGTGAAAGCTTTTGGGATTTAATGTTACCGCATGCTGGTAATCATGAATCGCGTTATGCACCTGCCCTTGTTTACGATAAATATCACCGCGGGCTTCATAAGCCACCACCATGTTCGGATTCTGTTGGATCGCCTGTGTCAGTTCGGCCAGGGCTTTTTGTGTGTTTCCGCTTTCAGCATCTAACTGACCGTGAACGTAATGACTGATGGCAGTTGAAGAGTTGGTCTGGCTGGTGCATCCGCCAAGCCAGAGAGACCCGGCTATCGCCAACGGTAAGAGAAGAAAACGTTTCGTCATCAGAGAAACCCCTCGGCAACAATCATGCCTGCTAATAACACCACATCGAATCCGCACGCCGGCGGCGGAACTGAAAACCGCCGCCCGGATATGACCGATTCTTATTATCGGCGATCCGCCTAACGGGCCAACCTCATCATTATCGGCTCAAAAATGAAAACCGGCCAATAAAACTTACGGGCATCGGTCTGCGTGCGAAAATCGCCATGGCAAGAACTCGGGAAATCAATCCAAAAGTCCCGACCGTCCGACGTAAAAATAGAAAGGATGCTAGTACTCTGTCAAGCCTACAAATTAGGCTTGACAGAGCACTGGGTCCGGCGGCCATCCATCAGACACATTGGCAACGCGAATAGACAGGCAAGAACCCGTTACTGCAACGGCACAGGTTTGTCAGACAATTGCGTGGGCCGATTAATCATCAGAACTTGCTCGGCATTATCCGGAACCTGCAGCCAATCCGTCGCCATGGCGTGGTCAATGCGAACGGCGTTTTGCCCCGGTGTGTCGGTGAGGGTTTGACATCCCGCCAACATCGGCAACACAGCCGCTGCGCCAACAATAAGTAAAAGTGCCGCGTACCGCTTCATGCAATAGCCTCCAAAGCAAGACATCCGCCCCGCGGTTAAATCGGGTGCTTTTTATCCGCCCACGCTCTGCGTGTCAAATAAATTCTCCGTAAAACCGGTTGATTTCAGATTCCGAACCCCGGTGGTCCGGAGGATTCAACCGATCCTACTCTTTCATTTTCCCACAAACGCGCCAATATATCCAGCGAGCTGCGGCGGAAAACTGGAATAGCGCGAGAAGTTTAGCAGTTAGTTAGGAGTTAGAATGTTTTGGAAGCGCTGGCGCTGCTATTTTGTTCGGCATATCCTGACACTGTAACCTGTAATTTAGCATCTGGCATCTCGCATTTAGCATTTTCCGGAAGCATCGTCGCTGCTATTCCGCTCGCCAAGCGCACTAACTCCTTCGCACCCCCGCCAGATATTGTCGTATCAACCACGCATTGGCTACCCGCGGCACACGCTGTTGGCCGGCGCGCAGGTCCTGTATAATCTTTGCGATGTCGCAGGCGATGGAACAACCTGAACTCAGTATTGGTTTAAGTGGACCTTATGTGTGGGCGTATCGCCATCGGATACGGTTGTGGTCGGGATTTCTTCTGCTGATTTTTGTGCCGATGTTGGCCATTGGTTTGTATCTGAATCCCAGCCCTGCGGGGATGGCAACGCATACGCAACTGGGGCTTCCTCCGTGTGGATTTTACACGGAATACGGCTGGCCCTGCCCCAC
>JAJZCT010000299.1 GCA_021828925.1 Planctomycetota bacterium | reverse complement strand
GCTGATGCCAAAACAAGGGCCATTGACCTGACTTGGATTAAAAGCAATGGAATAAGACGGCAAACAGGATGTTTGCCCGAATTTTAATGAGGTAAAGGCGTATGAAAACCCAAAAGGAATTAACCATGAGCGTTCACCACAAGAAACCGCGCAGTGCTGGTGTCTCCGTGCTGGTATATGACCGTCCGCTCCATCCGGAATTGATTTCCGCAGATATTCGCCGCGCTCGCGCGGTGGGTGAATTTGATGTTAATATCTGGCTGCTAAACCATGGCGGTCACATGCTGACCATTACCGGCCCGCACACGGTTTGTGAACTTTGCTGCTTTCCGAATAAATCTCTCCCGGAACGCGGACTGCTCGAACGCATTCCGTGCAAAGGCGACAAACTTTATGATGTCGCCTTGGGCGAAACACATCATTATTATCTGGCGATTAATGAAGAGCACGTGACCGATACGCTTTTTGAAAATTCGGTTGCTGAGTTGCTCCGCATTGCCGAGGAACAAAATGGCGTGGTTTCACATCGGAAAAATGAGTTGGGTGAAACGGTTGGGTTATCTGTCGTGGTGACGCAGTTGCACCGGCGGGCCGTGCATATTGAGGGGTTCCACCTGCTCAATGATGCCCATGTGCTGGTGCGCACGCAATCCGTGGTTGAGCCTACCCGCTAATTTGCCACAAATCAGAAGCGTGTTCCGCCCCTCCGCGGCGCGGGCTCCTCGGAGTACCATCCGTGTGAGGTACGCCGTCGTTGCCGCTTCTTGTAGAGAACCGGATGATAATCCGGTGGTTGATCCAGTGTCGCGAACCAACCACCGGGTTATCACCACGGTGCTCTATGACGCGACGATGCCCGAGCGGCCAAAAATCTCGCAGTCGCAACCCGGCCATTACTCGGACAGGTGCCCAGGGGACTTCTGCGCCGCGGCTTTGTCAAGGTGCAGGTAAAAAAAATCAGCGGAGAAGGGCAACATAAACGTGCCCATCGCCGCTGATTAAGGAGGCTTAGTCAATTTAGCAGACAACCGCATCACGGCTGTCAGGAGGCTGTGATTTCGGCTGACCAGGCTTTTTTCAGCCAGCCTTGGGGAATACGCGTCGTCCCGGTAGCGTCGGCCAGAGTTTCCTCAAATTCCGTTCCGACCCGATAGCCACCCTCCGGCAACTGCCGGCAAAAGCGCACCAGGCATAAAACCAACATGCCGCCGCCTTCGCGGAACTGCAAAGGCGCAACAACATATTCGTTTTCCTGCAAGCGCCGACGGGTTAAAAACCCCATCCCTTTCAGCGAAACATCTTCGGTATGCACGCGAAAAGCTGCGCTCCTGGGACGTTCCGGTCGTGGCAGACGCTTTAACCACATGATTTGTTGCACAGGCCGCCGCCGATGCCGACGTCCGAGAGATTCCCCCTCATTCTTCAAATTTTCAATAATTTGAAGAATCTGTTTCCGCTCAACTTTAGATAAACTTGTAGCGCTCAACGCACTGCTCCGCACAGTATTCCTACCAACCGTTATGTTATCGAACCAAGGGAGCCAAAAAGTTTATCAATTCTTTACAGAATTTAATTTGGGAAAAATGTTTAATCCTTTTCATTCGCGCAAGCCGATAGAGGGGATAGGGCAGATGTTGTGTGGGTCCTTAGAACTCCACGGCCATTCATATCACTGAACCCTTTTTTCGAGATCAGTAACCTCAAAAAATTATAATTATCCTTCATAATAGCGTAAATGGAATAGCGATGCTTCTGTACTGCGAACCGCGTTTTTTGTGGTTTTTTGCTTCCCATGCCGCGTGCGATTAAAATGATGGGTTCTGTAACTCTAGGAACAGGCGGTTCGGTTATGAGCAAAACGGTGTGGATGGACGGGCGGCTGGTTCCTATGGAGCAGGCGGCGGTGAGCGTGTTTGATCACGGGCTGCTGTATGGCGACGGCGTATTTGAAGGCCTGCGGCAATACAATGGGCGGGTTTTCCGCCTGGCTGATCATCTTAAAAGGCTCTACAACTCCGCCAAGGCGATTCGGCTGGAGATCCCCCTTTCTCAGCATGATATGGGCGAAGCGGTGGCGGCCACACTGCAGGCCAACAAGCTTACCGATTCTTATATCCGCCTGCTGGTGACACGCGGCGTGGGGGCCTTGGGCATATCACCGGCGACTTGTAGCAACCCCTCGATTTTTATCATCGCCGATTCCATTAAAATGTATTCGGAAGAAACGTACCGTAACGGCATGGCCATTATTACCGCCAGTACGCCGCGCATTGCCGCCGCCGCATTATCCCCGAGAATTAAAAGTCTCAATTATCTCAATAACATCATGGCCAAATGGGAAGCCATTGATGCCGGCGTGCCCGAGGCCGTGATGCTCAACCCGCTGGGCTTTATCTGCGAATGCACGGCTGATAATATTTTTATTGTGCGCGACGGTCAATTGTTAACACCGGCGGAAGAAAGTGGCATACTTCTGGGCATCACGCGTGAAGTGGTGCTGGAACTGGCGGTGGCCGCCGGTATTCCAACCCGGCAATCGAATCTCACGCGTTATGATTTATACACGGCCGATGAATGTTTCCTCACCGGCACGGGTGCGGAAGTGGTGCCTGTAACCAGTGTGGATAAACGCCTGATTGGTGACGGCAAAGTCGGCCCGATTACTCGGCAGCTCACCAGCGCATTTCATCATTACGCGCGCCACAGCGAAAATACAGCGCCCCGTGCAACGACTGCGGCGCGGGAAAAGCTCCCCAGCGGGGTATAACGCCCGGAACATTCTTCCAGGGGCACGGCAATTTTTCTTGGCGGGTAAACCCCGGCGGCTAACATTTGGGGCCACGGCTGTAACCTGTAACCTGTAACCTACCCTGCGGTGTCATTCCGCGTGGAAGGCGATTACAATACGTTTTGCTGTATGTTGTTTTGTTCTTCCGCGTGGCCATCTGATCGGACGAGAAGCTATGCCGATATCGCTTGAAATTATGCCGCTGGAACCGGTGGTTCCGGATCCGCCTCCGCCGAAAACCATGGTGGTGCGCTACGGCTACCTGAAGCTCATCGGCGAATTTCAAAGTGATGTAAAAGAAAAAGTGGGGTGCGGGTCGCGCGTGGTCGTGCGCTCCAGCCGGGGCGTGGAAATGGCGGAGATGCTGACCACCGTCTGCGGCAACGGCGGGTGCAACAAATCCATCACGCGCGACAAAATGCTGGATTATATTGATCAGTCGGGCGGGAAAGATTTTCCATTTTCGGACAGCGGCCGGGTTCTGCGCGTGGCCACCGCGCAAGATATTGCCGAGCAGGCCCGCCTCGACAGCCAGCGTGGGCAATTCCTGAAAGTATCCCGCAGCATGGTGGAAGTGCACCGTGTTCCGATGAAAATTGTGGATGTGGAATTCCTCTTAGGCGGCGAAAAGGTAGTCTTTTATTTTCTCAGCGAACACCGCGTGGATTTCCGGTCTTTAGTGCGGGACATGGCGCATCAGTTGCGAGCGCGCATTGATCTGCGGCAAGTAGGCGCACGCGATGAGGCCCGGCTGGTGGCGGATTATGAAAAATGTGGCCAACACTGCTGCTGCAAACAATTTCTCAAGGTGCTTACGCCGATTTCCATGCGCTCCGCCAAAGTGCAGAAAGCCACGCTGGACCCGGCAAAAATCAGCGGTCGCTGTGGACGCCTGATGTGCTGCCTGCGTTATGAAGACGAAACCTATGAAGATTTGCGCAAGCGACTGCCCCGGAAACATTCCCGGGTTCGCACTGCCGAGGGTGAAGCCTGGGTGATGGACGGCCAAATTCTGACCCAGTTGGTACTGGTGGAATATGACAACGGCAATCGGGCGGCGGTGCCGATGGAAAATATTGTAGCCTTTGATTTGCCAAAACCGTTGAATTCCGACGGACGGGCGCAGCAATTTCCCGGTGACGGCGAAAATCTCGCCCCGGAGCTGCCACGTCCCGGCCAAACCATGCGAAAACCCGGCGATCAGGGGCAAAATCGTCCCACTGCGGGCCCGCAAAATAGACCGCCCGCTGCCCCACCCCCAGGCCAGCCCGATAAATCCGGCAAGCCACCACAGCGCAACGCCGGCAATCAGAACTCCGGCGGCCATGGCAAACATTCCCGCAATGCCGGCCCGCGAAATCAACCGCGCCGAGGGCAGAACCAGCCACCGCGACCCAAACCCAGTGCCGGTCCCAACGCGCCGCCGTCCAAGCCACCGCCAACGGATCCATGATGAATGTTGAAAACCATACCCACCGGCTTCGGACGGTGCCGAGGGTCCGTTGATTTCCAATCCCTAAGTACGAGGAACTAACCCATGGCCAAATGGCTTCTAAAAACCGAACCGGATGATTACAGTTTTAAGAATTTGCTGCGTGACGGCAAAACGGTCTGGGACGGCGTTAATAATAATCTGGCGTTGATATACCTGCGGCAAATAAAAAAAGGTGACACCCTGATGATTTATCACACCGGCACAGAAAAGGCCATCGTGGGACTGGCGGTGGCGGCATCAGACGCATACGCTGATCCCAAGGGCGACAACCCCAAACAGGCCGTGGTGGATATTAAACCGGGCGCACAATTGCGCTTTGCCGTCACGCTGGCCGCCGTCAAATCGCAACCGCGCCTGGCGCAGTGGGAACTGCCCCGGCTTGGCCGATTATCGGTTATGCCGGTGCCGGAGGACATTTGGAAAATAATTTTAACCATGGCCGAACAGCCCCCGACAAAGTAATGCAATCTTTTACGTCAATGGAGTGACAACGGTGCCAAACCGGGAAGACAAATCTTGGGTACT
>JAJZCT010000298.1 GCA_021828925.1 Planctomycetota bacterium | reverse complement strand
GCCAGTGCCAGAAACACTCCGCCGAAACAGAGATATGGAATTTTCACCGACTGTGCGCCATGGCTTCCCGGCCCATTAAAAACCTTAAAAATTAACCAGCCTGCGATAATCGGACCGATGGTTGTACCGAAGGAATTAAACGCTTGCGACAAATTCAGCCGACTGGAAGCAGTGCGTTCCGGCCCCAGAATGGTAATGTATGGATTGGCGGCAATTTGCAGCATTGCGAATCCCACGCCCACAACAAATAGTGCCACCAGAAAAAAGCGATACGACAACAGCATGGCTGCGGGATAAAATAGAAAACTTCCCGCCGCCGCAAGAAGCAACCCGATAATCACGCCATTCTTATAACCGATGCGGTTAATCGGATCGCCCCAAAACATGGAAATCAAATAATAAACCAACGATCCGACGGCGTATGCGCCACAAAAGGCGAACTGAACAAGCATGGCATGAAAATAGTCGAGATTGAACGCCTGCTTGAAGCGCGGAATGAGAATATCATTCCAAACGGACATGAATCCCCAGATAAAAAAGAGAATCGTCATGATGGAAAACGGGCCGCGATAAGTACGTTTACCGGGTTGTTCCTCTGTGCCACTCACCGTGCCAAGGGTGCTGCTGCTTGCCATCGTAAATGGCCTTTCATGTTGGGTTTTACAATTGGATTTTTTTCCGGGTGGCGTCCGGATTGGCGGTTATTGTAACAGAATTGCGGCGTTGCGTTGCCACATGGGAAATTTGGCACGGCGAAAAGCTCGCCCGCGCGTGGCCTGATCCCATTCATGCTCGGTCCAATGCAGAACGCTTTGAGCTGATACGGTTCCGGAAAAACTCCGCGGCTGAAAATCAGGATGGCTGGCGGCCAGTGGCCGACGATTAAATGGGCATACGGTCTGGCAGATATCACAGCCGACAATATAGCCTGCGTCGCGCATCGGGGCGTGAAATTCGGCGGGAATATCCGCGCGATTTTCCAGCGTGAGATAACTGATACATCTACTGGCATCCATGCGATAGGGAACCAGCGCATCGGTCGGACAAGCGTCAATGCAGCGGGTGCAGGTTCCGCAGCGATCCGGAACTGGCGTATCAGTCGGCAACGGCACAGATAAAAACAATTCGCCGAGAAGAAACCATGAGCCATGCCTGGGATGAATCAGCATGGTATTTTTTCCAATCCATCCCAACCCAGCGCGCGTGGCCAGCTCCCGCTCCAGACACGGCCCGGTATCGACATACGCACGGGCGGTAATATCCAATGGCACCAAGCCCCGCACCGCACGTTCCAGCTTTTGTAACAGGCCCGTAAAAATGCGATGGTAATCCCGCCCGGCGGTATATGAAGCGATTTTTGCTTCCACATTGGAAGACTGCACAACGCTGCCGCCGGTATCGGAATATTCATCTTTCCCGGCCTGCGTGAAGCGTATTGTTTCCGCAGACTGTGGGATATCACCAACTTCCGCCGGGGGTTTACCGCGATCCTGATGATAACTCATGGCCACGCACACGGAACTGACCGCCCAGGGTAGATGCGAACGAATGTCGATTTTGGCGGCCTGCATCCGCGCCAGATAATCCATCGTGCCATGCCGACCATGTGCAAAAAACTCGGCAATATAATCACCATGCGCGGAAGCCTGAACATCCGCAATCCCGACAAGATCAAATCCTATTTCACGGGCGGCATTTTTTATCGCCAGGGCAAGATCATGCGCTTTTAATACATTCACGCTTGCCGCAGCAATGGCCTCCGGGGCGACGGGCCTATTTTGTCCAAGGCTGGTTTGCGGAACCTCATAGATGTTTTTGGGTAATAATGTCATTGTCACAATTTTCAGGCGCGTCAACGGCTTTTCGGCGCTTGACCCTCGGGAGCGGCGGAGGTGCTTTCATCCTTGGGCACGATTTCAAGAAGATCATCGGGCGCCGGTTCACTGTCCGCCAAAGCCGCCTGCACCTCCGGATCCAGGTCCATGTGTTCAAGCGCCTCCTGATTCATGCGGTCTATCGTAGGTGTGGGGATGTCCTTAATGTTGGGATCATGTGTGGTGGCAATCCAATACCGTAATGCGAACCAGACGACCACCAGAATCGCCACGCCGCCGCCGACAAGTCCTGCCATGAACGTTTGTGACATCGCTGCAATGACCAAGCTGTTCATCACCGCATCTCCCGATCAAACCACGAATTGGCACAGCGGCTCGCGCCGCCGAATTTCACATGGTATCCATTATAACATCATCAGAGCACCTTTTCCCATTCAATGCGTTCCAGGGCTGGATCGCGGTGGCGTTCAAATTGTTGCGTGAACATCATGTGGTATATGCCATGGTTATCCAGCAGTTGTTCATGGGTCCCCTGCTCGACGATTTTGCCTTCCACGAGTACGGCAATGCAATCAGCGTGCATGATGGTGCTTAAGCGGTGGGCAATGACAATGGTCGTGCGGCCGCGCATCAATTCATCCAGCGATTGCTGAATAAGTTTTTCCGCCTGGGTATCAAGCGAACTTGTGGCTTCATCAAGAACCAAAATCCGCGGGTCGGCCAGAATGGCTCTGGCAATACTGATGCGCTGCTTCTGGCCGCCGGAGAGTTTGTTCCCGCGCTCCCCCACCGGCGTTTGATAACCTTTTTCCATGGCCAGGACAAAATCATGGGCATTGGCTTTTTTGGCGGCATCGATAATGTCCGACTCAGTGGCGTTGCGTCGCCCGAATGCGATATTTTCCATAATGGTGCCATCAAAGAGGTAAACATCCTGAAGTACCATTGCAAATTGCCGACGATAATCTGCCAGACGAATGTCACGAATATCAACGCCATCAAGCAGAATGGAACCGGAGCGCACGTCGTAAAACCGGGCAATCAGATTCACCAGCGTGGTTTTACCACTGCCGGAAGGGCCAACAACCGCCAAAGTGGAACCGGCCGGAATATCGAGATTAATATGGTCAATGACCATTTGATCAGGTTTGTAACCAAAGGATATATCACGCAGCTCAATGTGGGCCGGCGGATTAGCCACGGCAATGGCATTTTCCCGATCAGGCATATCCGGGGTTTGATTCAGCACATCACACACCCGGTCCAGTGAACCGAGATTCTGCTGGAGATTTTGCAGTGAATCAATCATCTGCGTAATGGGTCCCAGCAGCATGAGGCTGTAGGTTTCAAACATCACCAGATCGCCGACCTTGAGTTTCCCTTGCAGCACCAGTTCACCGCCATACCAGATAATGACAATGCCGATGGCAGGCACAAAAATCGACCAACCGGTGGCCAGCAATCGCCCCAGAATGGAAGTGAAATATTGCTTTCGCACCAGCAGATATTGCCGTGCACCAAATTCTTTATGTTCGCTGCGTTCCCGCCGAAAACTGCGCACCACCCGAATGCCGGCGAACAAATCACTGACGCGTGAAGATAGAATACCACGATCATCTTGTATGTTCCGCCACATAGGCCGCAGCCGACGAAAAATAAAAAAGTGGATCAGCACGACAGGCGGAATCAGGGCGGCGGCCACGGCAAAAAGTTTCCAGTTCGTGGCAACCAGAATCAGGAGAATGCAAATCATGCGGAATATAGCACCCACCGGATTGACAATCGCATTCTGCACGCCGCCAACCACTTGATCGGTATCACTCATCACGCGGCTGATAATTCCGCCGGTGCGATATTCCGCCAACTGGGATAACGGCAATTGCGCCAGGTGCTCATGCAGGCGCTGCCGCAGGGAAGCGGCCAGGCGATAATTTAATTTTTGCGAGGCAAGCACACGAATCCAGGAAATGCTCACGCCAATAATTTCCGCGGCAATCAGTGCCAGCACCAGCGCCAGCAGCCCGTGCGATGCCGAATCAGAAAACCAATGCCGCAATTTGCCGGGCGAGAGATGATGGATAATCGGCAGGGGTTTATGTACAAAGACATAATCAATGGCCAGCTTAAGCACATACGGCGGCGTCAGGGCTACAACCGAACTGACAATGGCCACAACCATTAATGCCGATACTGCGCCATAATATCCGCGCAGCATCAGCCAATATTGTCCCAGCAAATGCCTTTTGGAATATTTGAACGTGTGCTTTTCACCCGATCCACCGCCCATGGAATGCCGCCCGCCATGCTGGACCGGCGGATCAACGCGCGGCGCATCAGGGTCTACGAGGCGATCCCCCTTTAACAACCCCTGGCGGAGTTTTTGACGGAATTCCTTAAATCGCGTGCGGCTGGACTTCATCTATATTTTCGCCTGACAGAAACTTTACACCTCGCATTATAGCCGCCTGTGAACAAAAAAATCAGCCTGGGAATCGGAGCCAATTGGGCGCGGCTGGCTGGGGGTATGCGTCTGCCGACCGGGTTCCCATCACGCTCCAAAGAGACTGTTATCTTCCACCACCGGGCGGGCTGGCGGGCTAAGCTTCAGATGGCCATAACCGGCGGCGGTAAGTTGTCGGCCCTTCGGCGTGCGACGAATAAATCCAATTTGCAGCAGGAATGGTTCAATAACATCTTCCAGGGTGTCGGATTCCTCCCCCATCGTGGCGGCCAGAGCCTCAATTCCCGCCGGGCCACCTTCATAATCTCGCGCCAGCACCTGCATAAACCGCCGATCCAGCGCATCAAGCCCCTGCTCATCAATGGCTTCAAGCTGCAAAGCTTCCACGGCAATTTGAGGCGTTAGTTTCCCCTCGCCACGGACCAGGGCAAAATCCCGCACGCGCCGCAACAGCCGATTGGCCACGCGCGGGGTGCCGCGCGCTCGGCGGGCGACAAGTTCCAGAGCTTCCTTCTGA
>JAJZCT010000297.1 GCA_021828925.1 Planctomycetota bacterium | reverse complement strand
AGGCCGCTATTACCCAAGGCGCGGATATGCTTGAACTGCGCTGCGATGAGGCAAGGCGCGAAGTTGTCGAGCAGATTCTTACCCGGCCCGAGGTGCGATGCAAACCGGTTATTCTGACCATTCGCGCCAAGGCTGAGGGGGGATCGTTTGCGGGGACCGAATCCGAGCGGTTGCAACTCATCAGGCACGCCTGCGGCTTGTGCCCCGATTATGTCGATATTGAATATGACACATGGCGGAAGAATCCGGAATTTGCCGGGGAAATTTTGCCGCTGCTGGCGGCGACGGATGATCCGGCTGAAAAAAAAACAAAATTGATTCTATCAAATCATGATTTTCTTTCGCGGCCGACCGATTTACATCAACGACTGCTGGACATGGCCGCAACAGCACCGGTACGAATTGTTAAAGCGGCCTACAAAGCCCGGAATCTTACCGATGCATTGGAAGCGCTGCGTTTGTACCGCGAGTTACCAAAAGCAATCCGGCAATCCCTGGTGATTATTGCCATGGGTGAAGCCGGGATGATAACGAGAATTCTGGCCGCAAAATATAATGCGGCATTCACCTTTGCGGTTCCAGCAGGCGGTGCAACCACAGCTCCGGGGCAGCCGACAATTCTTGAATTAATTCACACCTGTCGATTCAAGCATCAGCAGCGCGATTGGCCGGTTTATGGCGTGGTCGGTTGGCCCGTAGCGCACTCCATCAGTCCGGTGATCCATAATTCCGGCTTTGGTTCCATTGATTTCCCCGGCGTGTATGTGCCTTTGCCAATTGAACCGGACTATGAGGCCTTTCGCACTATCGTAACCGCCATGCGCGAACTGCGGGATTTTAATCTTCGTGGACTAAGTGTCACAATTCCGCATAAGGCCAATGCGGTGCGATATCTGCAAAGCCAAAGCGGTCTGCTGGATGACACCTCAGCTCGCATTGGTGTAATTAATACGCTTTATTTTCCGCAACAGGGGCCAATCAGGGGAACCAATTCCGATTGGAGTGGAGCAATTGAAGCCTTGCGTGCCGGCACGAACTGGAGTTTGACCGATCTGACTCATAAGCGCGTAGCCGTGCTCGGGGCCGGTGGTGCGGCCAGAGCCATTGTCGCGGGCCTGGCGACATTAGGTTCGACCGTAATTATCTACAACCGGACTCTGAAAAGGGCGCAGGAACTGGCCCACGAATTTAACGGCAAAACCGGAAGTGTTTCCGCAGCACAGCTTGGTGAATTTGGGAACACGCATTGCCATGTGGTTATCAATTGTACTCCAGCCGGCATGAGCCCTGACGTAAAAGCGATTCCTGTTGATAATATCAGCGCAATTGATTCCTCCATGGTGGTTTTTGATACGGTTTATAATCCGAGGCGAACCCGCTTTTTGCAGGCTGCGGCGGAAAGGGGGGCCAAAACCATTGAAGGATTGGAAATGCTTTTACGCCAGGCGGTGGTGCAGTTCGAAGGGTTCACCGGCCAATCGGCCCCATTGGCCATTATGCGTGTTGCCGCCGAAGCCGCACTGGATCGAAAGTCATAGGTCGGTGTTCGCTATGTGGCTTCTGCGCCATGCGGGCAGTGAGTCGGATTGATCGCTATTTAAAAAACGTCTTGCCTAAAAAAGCGGCGGCGATAAGCGGGCAAATTTTTATTTGCATTAAAATTAAGCAACGAAATAAAAATAAAACACCAATTTGACCATCGGCATGCCGCTTGCATTATAATCGAGCGGACGGAAATTCTGATGCTTTTATCAGCATTAGGACTTGTAAAATATCGCTTGTTGCGAAATTTTGCATTCAGGGTATCGGGGAAAGTGCGATTGGAGGGTGTTGAATCCCTGCAATTAAGCCGACGGATCGGAAATGTCTTAAAACGGGTGCATTTCACGGTTTGTTTCTGAAATCCTGATTGATTGTATTTGCCAGATATGCGGTGTCGGGTAAAATCTCCGCCTTTCCCGGAAGGAGCCGCTTTGTATTTACCGGCGGATAATCGTGAGTCACTTTTTTACAGGAGTCTAACAGTTATGGGTGCATCCAATGCTCGTCGTGCGGCGGTTGTCGCATTAACCAATTTCAGGACCGTTCCTCCACGCGTCAATTTTAAGGACAAGAACGTCAAGGAAATTTTCGCCAGCAATGTATTTAATGAAGAGGTTCAGAGGACTCGACTACCCAAGCCGGTATTTAAAAAGCTGCAGCAGACGATTAAAAAAGGCCTGGCTCTTGATCCATCGATTGCGGACGTTGTCGCGGCTGCCATGCGCGATTGGGCCGTTGAGAAAGGCGCTACGCACTATACCCATATTTTTCATCCGCTTACCGGCGTTACCGCTGAGAAGCATGACAGCTTTGTTGCACCAACCGAAGACGGCGGGGCGCTGCTTGAATTCTCCGGCAAAGAACTGGTGCAAGGTGAACCGGACGCTTCATCCTTCCCGTCCGGCGGTATCCGCGCCACGTTTGAAGCCCGCGGTTACACCGCATGGGATCCGACCAGCCCGGCATACATTCTCGAAAATCCCAACGGTACAGCTTTGGTCATTCCAACCGCGTTTGTATCCTGGACAGGTGAAGCGCTGGACGAAAAAACGCCGCTGCTGCGATCCATGGAAGCTCTTTCAAATCAGGCAATGCGCGTTTTGAAACTTTTCGGCAATCATACCGCCACCAAGGTGTTCACCACTGTCGGTCCGGAACAGGAATATTTCCTGATTGATCGCAATTTCTATTTCGCCCGTCCCGATCTTATTAATGCCGGTCGTACGCTCTTCGGTGCCAAGCCACCCAAGGGCCAGGAAATGGAAGACCATTATTTTGGCAGCATTCCAGAACGTGTTCTGGCCTGCATGCTGGAAGTCGAGCAGGAACTTTACAAACTCGGCGTGCCGGTCAAAACCCGCCATAATGAAGTGGCTCCGGCGCAATATGAAATTGCTCCGATTTATGAAAACAGCAACCTTGCGCATGATCATCAGATGCTCACGATGGAAACGCTCCGTCGCGTGGCTGAAAAATATGGACTGGCGTGTCTGCTTCATGAAAAACCGTTTGCGGGGGTCAACGGTTCCGGTAAACACAACAACTGGTCCATGGCCACCGATACCGGTGAAAACCTTCTGAACCCTGGCGAAACACCGCATGAAAATGCCCAGTTCCTGGTATTTTGTGCCGCGGTCATCCGGGCGGTAAATAAACATGCCGCATTGCTGCGGGTAGCAATTGCCTCGGCCGGCAATGACCATCGTTTGGGTGCCAATGAAGCTCCGCCGGCGATTATCTCCATATATCTTGGTGACCAATTGCAGGATATCATCACGCAGATCGAAGCCGGTGGCGCCAAGAGCACCAAAAAAGGCGGACACATGGAAGTTGGCGTGACGGTACTTCCCAAGCTCCCGCGCGATGCCGGAGATCGGAACCGCACCTCGCCATTCGCGTTTACCGGTAATAAATTTGAGTTCCGGGCGGTATCTTCCGGTCAGTCCATTGCCACGCCCAACACGGTTCTCAATACCATCGTCGCGGAATCACTGGATTATCTTGCCGGAAAACTTGAAGCCGACCACAAGGCCGGCAAGGATTTCAACAAGTCCGTTCAGGAACTTCTCGCCGCGGTTATCAAAGAGAACAAGGGCGTGATTTTTAACGGTAATGGCTATTCGGAAGAATGGCATAAAGAAGCCGAAAAGCGTGGTCTGCCGAATTTGAAAACCACGGTTGACGCGGTTCCTCATCTGATTTCCAAAGAAGCCATCGAGCTTTTCGGTAAGTACAAGGTGCTTACGGAGCGCGAAGTACACAGCCGCTATGAAATCTATCTTGAAAAATACATTAAGACGATCAACATCGAAGTGCAGATGACCACGGTGATCGCCAAGACCATGATTATTCCCGCGGCGATGGAATATCAGAAAAATGTTGCAAAATCCATCGGTGCCGCCAAGTCGGCCGGTGTTCCGGCGGCATCTTTGGCTGAACAGGAAAAAATGCTCGCCGATCTCTCTGCTTCCATCAGTGATATGCAGAAGAAAACCGAGGCGCTTACACGTCAGTCCGAGCACCATGCTGCCGGCGATACGCTTTCCCACGCCAAGCATTCTCTGGATAAATTGATTCCGGCAATGAATGCTGTGCGCCAAGCGGGTGATCACTTGGAAACGATTGTTTCCGATGATCTCTGGCCGCTGCCGACCTATCGGGAAATGCTGTTTATCAAGTAAAACATCGGTAATGGTGTTATAAAAATCAGAGGGGGCGATCCGTTCGGGTCGCCCCCTTTTTTTTATTTCCATCGCAGAGACATTTAAAATCGGGAATTATCGATCCATTTGATTATCCGTAAAAATCCACTGCTGCCAGGGTTTGGGCAATACCGCAATAAAGCGCCCCGGCCAACTCCATGTCAGTACACTTCGCACAATGGTCACCGCCAGTAAACCGCCGGCGATGACATCCGACGGGTAATGATCATGCCGGATGACCCGTTGGAATGCGACATCCAGAGCCAATCCATAAAACAATGCCCGTCCGCGCGGATAAAACCAGGAAAGTCCCGCCGCCAGAGCGAATGCACCGCTGGTATGCGCGCTGGGGAAGGATTGGTAGGTCGCTGAAGAAAAGCCATACGCGGGGCCGAAAAAGCCGTACTTGCCCTGCGTAAGTACCCAAGGCCTGGCTCTACCGCAGAGTCCCTTAATCAGATAGCACATTGCCACAGCGCAAAGGCAACCCACCGCTAAAGCAATGGCCTTTTTCCGCCCTTGTTTGTCTAAAAGTGCCACCGCGATAATCACCAGCACGGAGCATGTCCATTGCCCCCACTGCATGAGC
>JAJZCT010000296.1 GCA_021828925.1 Planctomycetota bacterium | reverse complement strand
AGGATACCCTCCCACTGCAGGCACAGCTGGCCGAAAATCTCCAACTATTTCTCGCGGGCAAAATGCCGGATGCGAAAGTATTTCCAAAGCTCAACAACCGAGACTCCGCCGATATGGTAAAGGCCGATATGCGGTCCGTCGGGTTGCCTTACGAGATTGCTGGTAAAGTTTTTGATTTTCATGCGTTGCGGCACCAGTTTATCTCCGGATTAGCGGAGGCTGGGGTTCATCCCAAAGCGGCGCAGCAGTTAGCAAGACACAGCACCATTTCGCTTACCATGGATCGCTATACGCATTTATTTAGAGCAGATCTATCTCAAGCCATCGATTCTCTTCCGAAGTGGGATACACCGCCAGCAGAAACCCAAAAGGCAGAGGGCATCGTGAATCAGGAAGACACGCAATCTTGCTGGGCGCGCTGCTGGGCGCGCCAATGCGGAGAAACGCGGAGTACCACGGAGTCTGGTGCAATCCTGCCACCGTCTAATGAAGGCGAAGAAAACCCTTTATTGACGCGGGAAATCTGTGATAATCAAAGCAATTCGGACAAAGGCCGGAGTGGGATTCGAACCCACGAATCGCGGATTTGCAATCCGCTCCCTTAGTCCACTCGGGCATCCGGCCGAAAAGTGGAATAGTAATAATAGGATAAGTGGGCAAAGCCGACAACTGGCGGGTGGCAAAAATGTCATATAGACTTGCAGTTTCGGGCATGGTATCGTAAATTGCTTGGCTCGGCGGGCAGATAGCTCAGCTGGTAGAGCAAAGGACTGAAAATCCTTGTGTCGCCGGTTCGATTCCGGCTCTGCCCATAAAATCTGGCGGAAGCCATTTTCCGCGGTAGCTCAATGGTAGAGCAATCGGCTGTTAACCGATCGGTTGTAGGTTCGAATCCTACCCGCGGAGTTTTTTCTTATCGTGACTTCCCAGTATCTCCCCGGCGCTCTATGATTTGCCCCGGTTGTTTTGGTGCGCCCTGAAGGGGGTCATGGCGATTTTGGCTGGTGATCTTTGCCGGGGTATTTTGAGCGGGACTGTGACGAAGATAAAAGATAAAAAAACAAACTCCGTCGCTTACACATTCGCGCCCGCATTGGCGGTACGCGGAAAATTTCGTGCTGCGGTTGTGGCGGCGGTTCTTAGTGCCGCCGGGGCTGGTCTTAGTCTGGTGCACGCGCAAACATTTGAACAGCCGATCAGTCCGACCATTTACCCGATTCTTAAACCCACGGGCACCATTGGCGTGCCGCTGGTGGTGGCGGCGGAGCATACCACCACGTGGCAAAATAATGCGGGAACTCTACATCTTTTGGCTGCGGGGCACGTGCGGGTGCATGTCGGGTATCGCCGGCTCTCGGCGGATCATGCGGTCATCTGGTTGTATCGGCAGGGGCAGCAGCAGTCCGGATTTTTTAAGGTGCGGATATTTCTGGCGGGGCATGTGGTAATCCGTGAAGGTGCTATGAATGCGGCGGTGAGCACCGCCAATGAAATGCTGGTAACCACTCGCATTACCTCACGTGTGCGATTATCCGGGCCGCCGCCGCTTGCCCGCGACGAATCAAAAAATGCCTTGGTAATTCGCGGACGAAAACTTATTGACAAATTGGCCGCGGCACCGCAGGGACAGATGGCGATTCCAAACATTGAAATATCGCCGACCGAACTGGCCTTGCGCAACGGCTGGTTTGCGGGCGGCTCGCGTGTGCCGGTGGCACCGATTCCCGTGGCACCGGTAAAAGCGACATCGGCATCTAAAGTCGTGCCGCCAAAACCTGCCGTTACCCCGTCGCCGACGCCCACTGTTATGGCCACGGGCAACATCATCAAAGAGGAAGTTATTGGAGATCAACGCCTGACGGTGGCCAAGGGTGAATTCTATCTGTTCAGACAAGTGCCCGGCCATAACGCTCTTGAGTTGCGCGCCAACAATGCGGTTATGTTCAGTGCGGCGGGGCATCAGGGCGCAAGCGGTAAAAAAACCGCAAATCCACAAACGGTACCCTTTGCGCGCAAAGTACAGGGCGTATATCTTGAAGGCGATGTAACGGTCACGTACGGGCAGCAGACGCTGCACGCAAATCAAGTATATTTTGATTTCACAACGAATCGCGCGATCCTGCTTCATGCGGTGTTAAGTTCGGAAGATGTTCAGGCCAATTCGCCTTTGTACATGCGGGCTAAGGAAATCATTCAACTGGCGCAGGGGCAATTTGAAGCCAAATCGGTGAAATTGTCGACGGATGAATTTTATCAGCCGCACTATTATATCGGCGCCGGTGCTATGACAGTGCGCAGTGTCGCAGCGCCGGCTCCGCCGGGCACCAAACCTAAAACCGCGTATTATGCCTTTTCCGCCACCAATACCACGGCCAGTTTTCTGGGGGTACCGTTTTTCTATTGGCCGTATGTTACAGGCACCACACAGCAGAATCCGTCGCCGTTAAAATCAATCAGCGTCGGCAACTCCAGCATTTTCGGCACCACGGTGCAAACCGATTGGAATCTGCTGGCATTAATGGGAATCACACCGCCGGGCGGCGTAGAAGCGGATGTTAACTTTAATGAGTACTCCAGCCGCGGACCGTCCACAGGGGTCAACGCGCGATACAATATTGACGGAATCCACGGCGTGGTGAATAGCGCGTTAATATATGACACGGGCACAGATCAACTTGGAGCCAATCGAGATAATTTACCGGTCAGTCAGCACACCCGCGGCTATATTTCCTTCCGGCACATGCAGCAGCTTTCGAACCAGTGGACCGTGGCGGTGGAAGGAAGTTACGTTTCCGATCCGAATTATCTTGAGCAGTATTTTCAAAACATCTATTCCTCGGCTCCGGAGCAACAAACCTCCATTTATGTCAAACAGCAGCATGATACGGAGGCATTTACCGCACTGGGGAAATGGAATCTGACCGGCTTTATAACCAATGCGGATTTGGAAAATAATGAATATTCCGTGCAGCGCTATCCTGAAGTGCATTATTACCGCGAGGGCGATAAAATCCTGGGCCTGTTCACGTATTTCAGTGACAGCAGCGGCGGAATCATCAACGATCAATTCAGCAACACGACTTCGGGCGTGCGGGCGTTGGAATTGAATTTTCCGGGTTTAAATCCCAATGAAACATTCTCGCAATATTACTTGAGCAACGGCTGGACCGATCAACCTGTCGCACGATTGGACTCACGGCAGGAAATCGATTTTCCCATGGCCGTGGGACCGGTGCAATTTGACCCGTTTGTCAGCGGACGCTTGACGTATTGGGACACGAGTTTCCCGGTGGTTGACAATCAGTTAGGCGGCGGCACAACGCGGGCTTGGGGAACCGTCGGGTTTCGCAGTTCCACTACGTTATGGAAGGTGTATCCGAATGTGAAGTCAGATCTACTGGATGTTGATCAGTTGCGGCATATTATTGAGCCAGAGGTCAGCATGTTTGCCACCGGTGCCAATGTGCAGCAAGGGTATCTGCAACCCTTTGACCGCAATGTGGAAGGCATTACCGATGCCAGCGGAGCGGAATTTGCTTTGCGGCAAACCCTGCAAACCAAGCGTGGACGCAAAGGTCACCGTCAGATTGTGGACTGGATCACATTTAATGTGGCGGCGGACGTTTTTTGGAATCATAATTTATCCGGGCCATTTGATCCCAATAACCCGCAATATGCAGGCGCACCATTTTCCACCAGTGATTTTGGCAATCCGCTGATCGGCTACTATGACTGGAGCCGCCCGGAATTAAGCCAGATTGCCGACAGCATTGATGCCAATTTTTCCTGGCGAATTGGTGCCAATGTCGAATTCCTGGCGGATGAAAGCTGGAATATTGATTTGCAACAGCTTGAGCAACTCGACTCGGGCGTAGAAGTTAACCAATCACCGAATTTAAGTTACTTCTTGGGAAATCGGTATATCCGGGCAGTCGATTCTGATCAGTGGACGGCGGCGATTTCCTATAAGCTCACACGCAAATACACCATTGCCGCTTCGGAAAGTTATGATTTTGCCCTAAGCCATAATGTCACCACGGATTTTACGGTGGTACGTGAAATTCCACGGTTTTATGTCGGCATAACAGTGGCCTATAATGCTGATACTGCTACCACCGCTGCCATGGTAAGCCTTTGGCCGGCGGGCTTCCCGCAAGCGGGCATTACCAATCAGCGGGCGTTGCAGGCTGTCGCGCCGTAAGGCGCGTGGGAAATCGTGTGGGGTAATAGTTTATGACTGACAAGAATGCGATCTTGGGGTTATTTCTTGCGGCCGGCTTGGCCTCCGGGCCCGTTATGGCCGCAGGCGTTGATAACGGCATTATGCCCTTGCCGACGCCCAGCTTCGGTGCGGACAATCCGGCCAGCGTGGAAGAAACGGACAGAATGATCCCCTCGCTGGCCGCCTATCACGTACACAAGCAGGCGTGGCACATTACTACACTCTTCGGGTACTTCAATGATTACTGGTTTCGCTACCATGACGTAGCGCCCAACCGCCCCAATCTGCAAAACGTCACGCGAATCAGTTTAAGCTTAAAAAAATGGGGATCGGTCTACCTTCGGACATTTGAAGATTATTCTTACGATATTCGCAATCCCTACATCAATGCATTATCGCGGGGAATCGCAGGCAGACCGGTTGCCGGCGGCAATGTCGGATATGTTCCCTCCAGCAATTTTACTGAGGCTGATATTACCATCGGGTATCAATATGACATCATGGACATTTTCCGATTTGATGCCGGTTACACCAATTATATTACACCCGTGAGCCAATATTTTGTCCCATCCGCTGATCCTCTGGCTAACCGGAATATCGGCCACGGGTGTAATATAATTGG
>JAJZCT010000295.1 GCA_021828925.1 Planctomycetota bacterium | reverse complement strand
GGAAATCTGCCCGTCCGGTTTGATGTTTAGCTGCCGATCCGCCAGGCGTTGCATGAGGCGCGGGTCGGTATCGGCCAGTTTGATGAAGCGGTTTTGCAGGGCGATTTTTTCATTGATCAACGCCAGGGTGGCGCGGAGATTATTGCGTGTCACTTGAGCCTGATGCATATCATGGATGGCGGGGGAAAGGACAATCAGGGCTACGGCCAGAAGGGACGCCAGTAGAATTGCCCAGCTTATGACGCCCACACTCAAAATCAGAGGCATAATTACAAATCTGTTCGTATGCTTAATGTGACGCATTGGCAACCATCCAAATTGAGCACCGTCCATGGCAGACATATATTGTGCACCGGCGGAGGGTTTATGTACAGTGCGAGGCCGCAGACGGCGAACTTGGCGGCATAAATGCCGGCGCCAAGGGAACGGTTCGTCTTGGGAACTTGCACCTCGGACGCCTGCGTGGCTTGATTGCCGCGCCCCGTTGCCAGTCAAGTACAACAGCTCCGCGCGGGCCATTGGCGGGAAAGTGCGATGCGTCAGGCTTCGCCATTGAGCCGCATTAAGCGCGGGCTGGTTTGCAGCATGAGCTGGACGCGCTCGAAATGGGTTAACCATTCGGCGATGTTGGCTTGCAGCAAATCTGCCGGTGGGCCAAATAGACCGGTGGAACACGCAGCGCCCTGCATGGCGGCGACCTTGGAGCGATAGTTGGCCAGCGTGCGTTCACCAAAACGTTCGCATTCAAACCCATCTTGAGAAAGAAATACCAGAACCGGCACGCGTGGGCCGCCACAGATGGATAGTTGGTTGGCCAACTGCGTTCCTGCGTCAGACGCGGTTGGGTCAAATTTCTGTTCGCGGTTTACAAAGCGAAGGTCAATTTTATCGGTAAGTTCGGCGAATCGTTGAAAAATAGGGCAGGCATTTACGCAATCACCGCACCAGACCCCGACAAGGCACAAGACGTCCATTTTTCTGCGAAAGCTCTGCAGCAGCGATTTTTGATCTGGTGTCACCACCACACTGTCATAGAGATTTTGCCAGCGCTGCCGCTGCTCCGCGTTGGCACACCGCTGGAGTAACTGGTTATAGGGTAATGCCTGATTAAAAAAAGGTTTGAAATCAAAGGCCATTTAGGGCGTCTCCTGTCAGCATGATCGCTTCATGTTTATCGCTGCCGCGGCGATAAACGCGTTAAACAATTCCGTATGCGGCGGATCAATGAGCGTTTCGGCGTGCCACTGCACGCCGATCCAGAACTTCAGACTCTTGTCTTCGATGGCTTCTATCACGCCATCCGAACTGGCAGCACACGCCGTCAATCCCGTGCCCAGACGATCAACAGCTTGGCGATGGCGGCTGTTGACGGTCAACTGATCACTATTAAGTATAGCGCGCAATTTTGACCCTTGCGACAGCGAAACATTATGCCAGACATTTTTGTCAGTTGAAAGAGCCGGATTTCCGGCGTGACTGATGGGATGATCACGCGCCACCTCGGGCAGGTACTGATGAAGCGATCCGCCCCGCTGCACGTTCATGGCCTGGCAGCCCAAACATATTCCCAGCACCGGCATATTCCGGGCCTGGGCCAGCGCCAGCATGGCCAGATCGAATTTCTCACGCAGGGAGTCCATAGGGCGCATGGTCGGATGCGGAGGTTGGCCGTAAAGTGACGGGTCTAGGTCATTGCCTCCGGGAATCAGCAGGCCATCAATTAGGTTCATGTAGGCGGCCTGGGTCGTGGGGTTCGCGGTATGGTGGAGCAAGAAGGGAATTCCGCCGGCTTTTTCAATTGCCAAGGCGTAGGTGCTCGAAAGTTCATAAACCGGATGGGGTTGGTCGGCGGCTTGATTGTCGGGGGATATACCAATAACAGGCCCGATGGGCATAAGGATTATCTCCAATGAAGGATCTATTGTTTATTGCGGTATCGCAGTAAAAGTGCCACGACCATTACTTGGAGGATCAAGCCGGCGGCCATCCATTCCAACGCCGTAACCTGATGCATAATGCGATAATTCCACCAGTAAGGATTGTGGGCGGTGGCGACACTATGAATTGCCGCAAGTGCATCCCAAGCTCCCAGCACCAGACACAGCACGACCAGAGCCTGAATGATGGTGGCCAGGAGTAAGGAAAGGGAAAATTCTGCGATATCACTTTTCCTTTGCACGCTGCGCAATTGCTGAAGAATATCCTCCAGCAGGGGTTTGAGGGGTTCAGGAGGGTGATACGTTAATTTTGCCGCGACAGCGGCCGCCAGTGCTTCGGTGTCCCTCGGCAGGTTTCCGCCAACAGATGGACCGGAGGGATCGGAGGGATCGGGGCGGGCGGGAGCGTCTTCCACGGATGCCGTTACATCCGCCGGCAGCAAGGGCACCGGAGCGGGGTCACGATTGGGACTGTTGCCTTCGCGGACAATAATACGCGCTGCGTCCGCCAAAGATCGAACAATAAAGTTGGGGGTAATCGCCGGCACATTGTCATTGCCTTCCAATTGCTTTTCCGGATCAGAAAGAAGAATGGTCCGGCACCCCGCTGATGCCCCGGCCGCCACATCACGCGGCTGATCTCCGATCATCCAGCACTGGGCAAGGTCCAGATTAAAATCCTCCCGCGCGGCTTTGAGCATGCCGGGCTTGGGCTTGCGCCATTCATGATCCAGTTTATATTCCGGAACTGTGGCATCGGGATGGTAGGGGCAGTAATAACTGGCATCCACATGGGCACCGGCCTGTTCCTTAAGCTGACGGATCATTTCCTGATTGACGGATTCCACCGCGGCTTCGTCAAACATTCCCCGCGCCACGCCGCTTTGATTGCTGACAACAATAATGCGAAATCCCAACCGCCGCAGCGATGCGATGGCCGCCGCGGCACCTGGGAGCAATTTAACGGCGGCGGGATCACCGAGGTACCCGTCATTGGCGATGATGGTATTGTCCCGATCCAGAAAAACGGCACGTTCAGACATATATATCACCTTCCCTGGAACATCTTGCCCCGGGGCATCGAGGCTTATCTATGCCGCATCGCTGTCGGCTTACCCGCAGGCTAATAATCGCCTGATCGGAATTTTTCCACAACGCGCGTTGTGGAGCGCCCCTGTAAAAAGGGTGCCAGAACGACTTTGCCCCCCGCCGCTTCAACACATTGCCGCCCCACCACGGGCTTATCCTGATAGTCAGCGCCTTTCACCAATATCGCAGGAGTTATGGCGGATATCAATTCCAATGGGGTGTCCTCTTGGAACGCAGTCACATAACTGACAGATTCCAGTCCCGCCAGAACCGCCATGCGATCATCCAATGGGTTGATAGGACGGCTCGGGCCTTTGAGCCGCCGGACGGATTCATCGGAGTTAACTCCAACCACCAGTAAATCGCCCTGAGTGCGGGCGAAGTTCAAATATTGGACATGCCCGGCGTGGATGATATCAAATACGCCGTTGGTAAACACGATACGCTGCGTGCTATGACGGGAATGGAGGCGCTCCAGCAGGCGGGGCAGCGATAGTATTTTTCGCCGGCCGGCGGAATCCATTTGCAGTAGCTCATCGACAATTTCCGTGCGGGATAACGGCACACAGCCGAATTTTTCCACTTCCAGGCCGCCGGCAATATTTCCCAAATCCATCGCCACGCTCCATGAGGCACCGTTGGCCCGGGCCATGGCCAGCATGGCCAGCACCATATCACCGGCTCCGGTTACATCGTAGACATTGCGCGGGCGTGTGGGGTGCAGCACGCCGGGCTGACCGCGTTCCAGGCGATACATGCCGTGCCGATCCAGCGTTAAAACACATACGTCCAGATTTAATTGCTGTAAAAGCTCGTCCGCCAGCCGGGGGGCTTCTTCCTGAAGATTTTCCAAGCGCCACCCGGCGGCCAGTTCAGCTTCCGTGCGATTGGGTGTAATGGCGGTAGCGCCTTGATAACGGCGGTAGTCTTTTATAGCGGCCGGATCCACGAGCACTTCGCGGCCGGCGGCGCGGGCCATGGAAATTATTTTTTGGCATAACGCGTCTGAAAGCAGGCCCTTGTTGTAGTCTTCGATACAGACCAGGTGGCAAGAGGGAATTTCCGCTTCCACGGCTTCCAGCAAGTGACGTTCGACGGATGCGTCAACGGGTTCAAGGGTTTCATGATCCAGGCGGAGCATCTGCTGCTGATGCCGATGTTGGGCCAGGCCGATAAAGCGCGTTTTCGTGGAAGTCGGGCGGTCGGTTGCGGCAATCACCGCATTGGCATGGACTTGTGCCTGGGCCAGGAGGTCCTTTAAGGCTGCGCCGGATGAGTCATTTCCGATGACACCGGCCAGCACGGGCACAGCGCCCAGCGCCGCGAGAAAAACGGCCACGTTGGCCGCACCGCCGACGCGCATTTGCCGGTACCGTTCGCGCACCACCGGGACGGGTGCCTCGGGACTTAGGCGCTCGGCGTCGCCGTAGATATATTGATCCAGAATGAGGTCGCCGACCACCAAAATTCGCGGTGTGCCGAAGGCCTCAACGGAGGCTAGTAATTCATTGGAAGGATGAATCATCATATCACTTTACTTTTTGTTCGCTAAATCGGCCAGCGAGTGGCGCCATAATTCTCCGGCGACCCCGGTGATTCGCGCGGCAATGCACACATGCCAAAGCGGTACCGGGGGTGTAAATTGCCGCAGTTTAACCCAGTCTTTGGAGGTTGTTATCCAGGCGGCGGGATGGCGGGCGGCGGTGAGTTTTAACATTTCTGTAAAATCCAGTTCCGGTGCATAACGGTGGTGATCATCAAACCAGCACCCGGCGGAAACCTGAAGGCCCAGATCTATATGATACGGGCGCCACCGAG
>JAJZCT010000294.1 GCA_021828925.1 Planctomycetota bacterium | reverse complement strand
AATTATTTATCACAGCTGTGGTCGCGGCAACGATGCTGATGGGCGGTTGTGCGCCCAAGCATTCCAGCAAACCGCAAAGCTCCACCACGCAACCGGGCATTACTTATAGCTACCATCTGCGCGGTATTATCAAAGCGTTACCGGCGGCAGGGGAGTCGCCGGAAAATGTTTCCATCAAAGTCCCCCCTATTGCACATTGGGTTGGTATGAGCGGAAAAATTGAACCCATGATGGCCATGACCATGCCATATCAACTGGCCGCCGGAGTAACGCTGCCTGATATTGCCATCGGCGATAAAGTGGCATTTACGTATAAAGTGAATTGGATCGTCGACCGAATGGTCGTCACACGCATCAATAAATTGCCCGCAAGGACCATGATAAATTTTTCATCGCATGCGGATACTCCAACGACGCGGGCGAACAGGGCTGTTAAATAATGCACCGTGATGATGTTGTTTCCGCCAATCCTGATTCTTGGGCTTAACCGAGTACTCGTTTCTTCGTCAGCGGTAGCGGACGGGCAAAAATGCCCATCACGACATTCCCTCTACGTTACTGGTAGAAGTTCATCAGCCCCAGCCACGAGTATCCGACGTGCATCTGGTTAAGATTTTTCCAGCTCACAGACCCGTCATTATAGAGGGTGTTGCCGCCATCCGGCTGCCCGCCGGCGGACAAGCTGTGATTAGAGGCTGGCAAAGGCCCTGGCCAAGTCCAGTTGCCCGCCAGATTAACCGTAAGATCACTCGCCAGCACGGTGGATCCGGAATCCACCGGGGTTTGCGTGAATTGAATGGGGTTGAACCTCGTCGGGCTGCTGCCGAATTGGGATTGCCGAATCTGGTAGTAATAGCAGTATCCATACGCTACGCTACCCCAGTTAATTGTTCCGCCATTTTTAACCAGCGTCGGAAGATATTGGCCGTTCACGCTGCAGTAGGGGCCGTAGTAGCCCGGCTGGGGGCAATAAAACATCGTGGGGTTGTCGATCATTTGTGTGGTATACAGCAACCCCAGGCCCGCCGGAGCCGCTTGTCCGTTCTGCTGCTGCCCGTTGGTCATTGAAAGAAACGGTATTCCAAAGCCGGTTTTGGCCAGCGTAGAATTAGACGGATACTGATTGTTATTATTCGCGGCATAAATCATTATTGCCTGCCCGATGGACCGCAAGTTCGTTGAGCACTGCACACGCTGGGCCAAGCCCCGTGCCCGACTTAAGGCCGGCAGCAGCAGCGAAATCATCATGGCGATGATCGTCAAGACCACCAGCAGTTCAATGAGCGTAAAGCCGCGACGATTGTGAAACGTGTTATTGTTATGACCGTACAACATATACCCTGGCTCCCGAAAAACCGCCGAAGCGGCTAAGAACACTGTTCAAACCGCTGCAAAGCGATCGAACACACACAACTACGTCAAACCAAAGTTCTTACCGCGCTGGCTGATAGGACGCTTGGCGGTAAGTCACTGCCTGATCGATCTGATTCTCTCAAGCACTGACAATATGTATCGGCAAAAGCAACCAGAATCTTTGGTGATTCATGTCAGTAAATGCAAGGCGTTCCCCGGCTCCCATAAAAGCGGTTTTGTCAGGTGAAAATCAAGCATCGCGGCCAATCAATCCTAATTTGTGGAGGCGATAAAGCACCGGTGACGCACCGGGAAAGCCAACGGGCGATTTGAAACTTTTTGGCACCGGTTGGCGTATAACTAAAGCTTGCGGTACGATAACAATACTGGTTTGGACGTACTGGACCGTGACCATTTACAGGAGACTCGCGTGACGCGACAGAACCTCATCGGAAAACTCTCACTGGCGGCCGGATTAGCGGTTGGTATCTCTATGGGTGTCATCGCCGGGAATATTTCCGCTGCGGTAACGCTTCCCACCACACCCTCCACGGGACTTAAACCGGTAAAAGCCCATTTACCTGTGCTGAATCAGGATGTGCTCATGCCCCGGTCCCCAGCTCCTGGTAACCCGGCGGTGGCCATGGTCAACGGTGTGGCCCTGAGCAAAGAACATTTTCTTAATTCACTACTTCGGCTTAACGGCTTGGGCTTGCTGGAAAAATGGATTCAGCTCACCGTGTTGAAACAGGCTTGTGTCAAGGCCGGCCTGCATGTGGGTAAAGCGCAGATTGATGCCGCGGAACAAGGGGTGCTCAATCAACTTGCGGCCCAGCACATTCCCGCCAAACAGCGGATTCCCGTACTCGAAAAATTGTTGGCGCGGAAGGGCGAATCGCTGGCGGAATTCCGCATGGCTCTGGCTCGAACAACCTATATGTTGGCTCTGGCCAAGGGGCACGTGCATATCACCGACGCCGAAGTGAAGCTGGCTTACAAAACCAACTTTGGCCCCAAGGTCGAAGTGCGCGATATTGTGGTCAGCTCCTTTGATGACGCCGCAACGGTCCGCCACTTAATCATGGACAAGCATCAAAATCCGGCGGTGGTGGCACAGCAGCACAGCATTAACACGCAAAACGCTGCCAACGGCGGCCTGGAAGTTATTCCCTTGGAAGATAAAGCCCTTCCGCAAATTCTCCTGGACACCGCCAGAGAACTGCAACCTAATGTGCTTTCCGCCGCTGTGCCCGTCAATGGTACGCTGCATCTGCTCTGGCTGGTGAAAAAAGTCCCCGCCAGTGATGTGCCACTTTCAAAAGTGCAGACCGGCCTGAAGGCGGATCTGTTAAATCAAGGCGAGTTGCAATGGGGACAAATTGAATTAAACCGCTTGGTGGCGCAGTCCAAAATTACCATCGCCAATCCGATTTTGAATCAGGAATTTGCCGCCCTGCGTGAAGCCTATGCCGAGCAGGCCCAGGCGATGCGCAATGAACAAAAAGCGCAGCAGGGTAATGCGCCGGCACCTGCCGCGACTAAGCCGCAGGGGAAATCAGCCAAGTAAACTGGTTGATCTTTTCGTGCGGCGGACATTGGCTTGTGCGGATTGTTTGACGGCATAGGTTCGTCGGGCAGTTAAGGTTATAATACATAAAATTCTCCGGAACCGCGGTCCGCTAAAAGGCGACTGGGTTCCGGAGCGTTGCATTACGAGAGGAGCCGGACTATGGTCGGCGGAAATGATAAGCCTTTTACAATAGACGTTTCCACGCGTATAAAACGTTTGCCCCCTTATTTATTTGCCCGCATTAACGCGTTGAAAGCCGCCAAGAGGCAGGCGGGGCATGATGTGATTGATCTGGGCATGGGCAATCCTATTGACCCATCACCGGGTTTTGTCATTGATAAGCTCGCTGAAGCCGCCCATGATGCCCGCAATCATCGGTACTCGGTAAGTGTGGGCCTCTACAATCTGCGCCGCGAGGTGGCCCGAAAATACAAACGCCGCTACGGCGTGGACCTTGATCCGGAAACCGAAGTGGTCGCCACGATCGGATCAAAAGAAGGTTTCTCCCATCTGATGCTGGCGCTGCTGGGGGCTGGGGATACCGTGGTGGTTGGTGATCCGGCCTATCCTATTCATGTCTACGCCGTTGCCTTGGCCGGCGGCAATGTGATCAGCGTACCGCTGGGAAATGATGAAGCGTTTTTGCAGCGCATTGAGCATGTGCTGAAAAATTTGTTTCCCCGCCCCAAATTGCTAATCCTTAATTATCCGCACAATCCATCCGCTATGACCGTCGACAGCCTGTTTTATGAACAGACTGTGGCACTGGCCAAGCAATACAATGTGCTGGTGATCAGTGATTTTGCCTATGGCGAAACCTGCTTTGACGGGTATCAAGCCCCGTCATTTCTGGCCACACCCGGCGGCAAAGACGTGGGCGTGGAATTCTCCACCATGAGTAAGCCCTACAATATGGCCGGTTGGCGCGTAGGATTCTGCTGCGGCAACAGTGAAATGGTCCGGGCGCTATCGACCATTAAAGGTTACTACGATTACGGCCACTTTGCCCCCATTCAGATCGCCAGCATCCTGGCCCTGCGCAACGGGGATGAATTTGTCCGCCAGCAAGCCGAGATTTATCAGAAGCGGCGGGATGTGCTGGTATCGGGTCTGCGGAAAATCGGATGGGATGTGCAGTGCCCGCGAGCCAGCATGTTTGTTTGGGCCAAAGTTTCAGAAAAGCACTTAGCTGGCCAAGGTACCATTGATTTTTCACTTCGCCTGCTGGATCAGGCGGACGTCGCGGTGGCACCGGGGCGCGGCTTTGGCGACAACGGCGAAGGATTTGTGCGCATAGCTCTGGTGGAAAATGAATTACGTATCAAGCAGGCCTTACGCCAGATGGACGCCTGCCTGAACGGCAAAACAAAAATTCAACGGCCTAACAAGCTCATCGCCGGGACCGCTGCGGCTCCCGCCACCGATTCTTCCGCCGACCCACACGCAGAGCATACCTTGGAGCATGATCATCCAAATGTCGTTGGCGGATGACAAGGCAGACGGCAGCGCTTGGGTTACAGGTTGCAGCGCGCCGGTGGTTTTATCCCACCGGGAATGTTAGCCGGCAGGTTTAACCCGCCGAGCAGAACAAATGCGCCAGCTCTTCCTGAAAATGCGAAATGCAAGATGCTGCGTTATAATAGCAGGTGCGGTAGTTCGTTACGGAGTACGGGCGGGCCGGCTCGCGATGCTTATGGTGGAATCTGCCAGGGAACCCATGGACGCAATTGAACGCGACAAGATTCTCAATGCCCGGGCGATGTCTCCTGAACGCAAGCTGCGTGCCGGGCTGGAATTATTTGAACTTAACAGGGCATTAATTCTAGCGGCACTTAAATCCCAACACCCGCACGCAGATGCCGCCGCGCTAAATGCACTTTTCCTCCAGCGCCTCGCACAAATAAGACAACTGGAAGCAGGCCAAT
>JAJZCT010000293.1 GCA_021828925.1 Planctomycetota bacterium | reverse complement strand
ATATCTTGAAACGTACCGTGCTCTGGACATTCCCATTGATAATTTCACACTCGATTTTGACTGGAAAGATTGGGGCGCCAGCCATTATGGTGAATTCCGCTGGAATCCTGTGAAATATTCGCAGGCTCTGTACACGCCGGAAAACCCCGACGCCCTGATCAACTGGACCCGTGCGCTGGAATGTAAGATCACCGGCATCATGAAGCCCCGCATTATTATCAGTACGGTCAAGGGCAAAATTGCCCCCATGACCACGCAAGGGACCGCCGCCAAGAAGTTGGACATTGTCCTGCCGGGCGAAAAACCTTTTGCCGATTACTTTTCCCATCTGATGTCATTAGATGTTGATTTCTACAAGCCCATTTGCCGCCAATGGTATTGGCACGCCACCTGGAGCCATCAGTGCATGCAGCACGGCATCGCAGGGTTCTGGAATGATGAGGCCGATTACGGCACCATGGGTAACTTTGAATTTTTGCACATGCAACAATCCCTGTATGAGGGCCAGCGGCAAGACCGCCCGCGCCATCGGGTCTGGTCGATTAACCGTAATTTTTATCTGGGTTCACAACGCTATGCGTATGCCACCTGGTCCGGGGATATCAATACCGGCTTTGAGGTTCTGCGACTGCAAACGCTGGCCATGATTAATACCATTAATCTTGGGCAGATGCGCTGGGCACAGGATACCGGCGGTTTTAACGGCCACCCCACATCCGAGTGTTACGCCCGCTGGTTCCAGTTCACCGCGGTTTGCCCCACCTTGCGCACACACTGCACGCTCGGAGAACGTCGGCAGCCCTGGGTATTTGGAGATCAGGCCTGCGAAACCGTCAAACAGGCCATCCGGCAGCGGTATAGCTGGTTTTTCTATGTGTACGCTCTGGAACATGCCGCCTGCACGGAGACCGGTGTGGGTATTGTGCGGCCATTAACCTTTGCTTACCCCAAGGATCACAACGTCGCGACTATCACGGATCAATGGATGTTCGGCGATTGGATGATGGCCGCGCCCGTGGTTGAAAAAATGGGCGACGGCAAAGACGAATCCACAACCCGGCGGTTATATCTCCCGCCTGGCGACTGGATTGATTATTTCCGCGGAGATCGCCTGACCGGCGGCAAATGGATCCATTACCAGCTTAATAAGGACTCTTGGATGGATTGGCCGCTGTTTATCAGAAACGGGGCCATTATCCCAGCAGCCGATCCGGTAAAAGCCATTCACACGGCCAAGCCGGAAATGATTTATCTGGATATCTACCCGGCTGAGAAAAAAAGCCAGGGCGAATTTTACGATGATGATGGCGACTCTTATGACTATCAACATGGACAATTCCATCGCCAGGCCATTACGGCACAAAGCCATCATGACGGTGCCGATATTCACCTTGCCGCTAACACCGGTGCATACAGTTCCACAGTCAAACATTTTGTCCTGCGTGTCCATGGCCATGCCGCAACTGCCGTCACGGTCAATGGGCAAGGTGCCAAAGCGGTTGAAAATCGCTACGCCCTTTCCCAGGCAGCCGATGGATGGCATACCGATGTGGATGTCATCGGCCCGGTAACGCTGGTGAAAATTCCCGCCGGCCAAAAAGCGACGGTCCACCTACGTGGAACGCAAAGGATCCAAAAAGAGTTGGAAATTCTGGATTCGCATGATGCGTCGATCTTCGGCCCCACGCCACCAACCGTGCCGCTGAAAACCAACAATCCTATGTACAGCGATACGCACCTGTTCGGCCCATCACCGAATTTGCGGCCCGTGATTATGACCAATCATACCGGCTATACCGCCGGTGGATTTATCGCCGGCTTTGCATCAACCGGGACCGGGGCCAGTTATTATCTGCGGCGACATGCAGCAGGACGTTACCGTGTGGTGTTCCGCGTGGCCAATGCCGATCTGAACACCATTAAAACCATGAATGTGTATGTCAACGGCGTGATGACCGGCGAAGTGAGCATTCCCTCTACTCCAAGCTGGGATACATGGCAAAATATCACACTTTATCTGCCGTTGGCGGCCGGCAACAACACCATCATGTTGCGGTGCGATGAAAATAATACCGGGAAGATTAATCTTGATTCGGTGCGGGTGCCCTACAAGCCGTTGATGTAACGCCGCAGGCGCTGTGGCAGTTTGATGAGGTGCCAATGGCTACGCCGTGTGGCGTGCCATGCGCGACGGGTCGAAGCGGGGTCGTGTCATCAGGACCCTATTTCGCGACCAACTCAACGCGGCCGCATTGAGCTAATGATGTGCGCCACGTCGGATGTGGATACCGCCAGGCCGAGGGACTACCGCGGGGCGGCTAAGGTCATGGGCGTTGACGGAAGATATTTGGCAATCAGGTGTTGCACGATGAGATTCCGCTGGTTCAAAAGTTCCTGCCCGGCCAACGGATCGGTCGGAATGCCCGTGAGTTGCAGCGTAACCCTGATCAGCTTGCCGTCGCGCAGCAATAGCAGCGTTATCTTGCTGCCCGGTGGATGCTTTTGAATTTCTGCGCGAAAGGCCGCAGCCGTGTTGTAAGCCGGAATTTTGTGGCCGTTAATTCCCAGGATCAGATCATTCTCGCGCAGATATAGGCCGCCGGGAAAACCCGGCACGGTCCGCACGACCGCCACGGCGGGAATCCAGTGAGGCTTTCCATGCGTTCGTAATTCCAGTGGATTGGTGATGAACTCCACGCCGATAAAAGCGCTGCCATGATGCAGCCAGTTAAACTGCCGCAGATACAGTTGCATGCAAATCCGCAACAGCCGATTGCGCTGTTCCGGATTTTTGGTTTTTGCCATCGCTGCGGCAAGTTGCGGCAAAATAAAGCCTTTTGTGGACAGCAAACGCCGCTGAGCTTGTCGACGGGTGCGCCACTTATCCGATGCCAGTGCGCCCACCGTGCGCGCCACCCGCCGTTGCTGAGCGGTGGACATGCGCGGCCGAGTCTCGGCGGTAATAGCAGCTTGTCCCCACGACATGCTGCGGTACCCGGAACTTACCATAAAGATCAGTGCCAGAAAGTATGGCACCCCACGGCGGGCAATATGCCCTGTATTGATGCTAAAGCGCGCGTGGCCCTGGCAATTCTCGCACGGCAAGTCGTTGCTGAATTTTTGCGTTTGCATCGGCAACTCCTGATGGCGCGACTCTTCCGAAGATTTCCTCAGCCATGCACCAATTTTAACATCCAGTACGCCAAAGGAGCTGCAAAAAGCGCCGAGTCCAGCAGATCCAATACGCCGCCAAACCCCGGCACCAAACCAGAATCTTTTACGCCCGCATCCCGTTTCAGCAGGCTTTCCAGCAAATCACCCATTTGCCCCGCGGCACCCAGCACCATGCCTCCCAGCAGACCTTCCCACCACGCAAACTCGGGTGAAAAATGCGAGAGCATCGCTCCGATTACCGCCGCCGCCGCCAAACCGCCTAAAAAACCTTCCCATGTTTTCCCGGGTGAAAGCCACGCGATTAATTTATGTTTTCCCAGCCAACGTCCCACGGCGTAAGCTCCCATATCCGCGCCTTTGACCATCAACAGAATGGAGACCACCATTCCCGCGGAATGCGTCAGCCGGATGGGCAGGAAAAATCCCGGCATGACTCCCAGATATACAATCGCCAGCAAAGACCCACCGGCGGACGCCATGGCACCATCGATTTTCTGATTTCGGCTGTACATGACCACCGCAGCCACCAGGCCCAAGGCCAACACCGTGGGCACTAAATAATGGGGCTTAACGGTATGAAACCACATGGCCACACGCACCGCAATCGGACTGGTGCCTTTCGGATGGTCCAACAGTGTCTGCGACAACTGCTCCAACCATGGCCAGATCATGCACAAAAGGGATGCTGTTACGCACACCCGCATGGAAATCACGACCCCCTCAGCCTTCAGCAATCGCCGCATTTCCGCTGTGGCCAGAGGGATAATCCCCAACAAACTTAACACCATCAGCGTGCCCGGCGGAAAAGACATGGTCCGCCCCGGCCAACCCGCGGAAAGCGCCTGATCAAAATAGAACATCGTCAATAGCAGGCCCCCGAACAGCAGGCCATAGATCAGACGCAATTTAAGCATAAGCGACTTCCGTAAAACGGAATTATAGTACGGATACCACTGCCTGACGTAAAATGACGCCGGAAATTTTTCTCAGACAGGCTCGCGCGTGGAAATCGCCACAATTTGGCCCGGGCAAGTCTTATGTTAGCTGGCGCGGCGCTTCGCTGAAGTTACTGGTTCGGAGATTCCCCGACCTCCGCCGCCTGTTCGCGGACAAATTCCAGCACGCCCCGGCACACAATGCTGCACAGCTCATGCACGCTGGGATCGGTGATTTTATAAATACTTTGCGGGCCTTTGCTTTCAAAATTAACCAAGCCGGCTCTGCGAAGAACCGACAAATGTTTCGACGCCGCCGCCTGACTTATGCCCAACTCCTGCGTTAACGTTCGCACATTAGCCGGCGACCGCGCCAGCCGGGCTAAGAGTCGAATGCGATTTTCATCTGCCAAGGCCCGAAATCGCTCTGCCACGCGCTCCACAATTTTCGGATTTTCAACATCAATCATAACACAACATTCCTATATAGGAATTATAGTATTCATAAAGAAGGCCAAAAGCAAATTAGGATTCCGCCGGGCCGAAGCTGAATTCTCGGCCAGATGGATGGCATCGTATTGGCTTATCAGCGTAATATTACGCCCACATGGCGCGTATACTGTAGCCAGATGGCTACCATACGGGGGCGCCAATGTCCGCAGTTGAAGGACGCATGGCAATATGCCGAGAATTATTAAATCACTTTTTCTTAGAATTCTTCTTCTGGTGGCCGCATGTACAGCGGCGGCAGATCGGA
>JAJZCT010000292.1 GCA_021828925.1 Planctomycetota bacterium | reverse complement strand
GTTATCAGCCTGCATACATTGCGGCACAGATTTGCCACGCACATGCTCAATCATGGTGCCGATCCGCGTGTGGTGCAGGGACTCCTGGTCCACCAGAGCCTCAGCACCACGCAAATATACACACACCTGATCACCAAGCGCACTAAGGACGTATTCGAAAACGCCCATCCCCGCGCCAAGGAAGTTCCCCCGTAATGGGAAACGCAAAACAGTAATTCAACCCCAACCGCACCGGCCTGAAAGCTGGCACCCTTTTTTTTGCCATTTCACGCCCATCAGGCGAAACATCAGGAAATTACGAAAAATACATCTTGACGGTTATTTCAGCGCTGGGTAATGTGGAGGGGTACTTTGGGGATGATAATGCGAACGGCTTGAGAGTTGGGCCATTTCCAGACTTATCGATTTAAGATGGGGATGAGGCAATTTCCACAAGGCGGTGGAATTACGACCCTTGACGAACAGTAGCGCGGATGCAGGAACTTGACAGCAAAGGTTACAAATTATTGGAGAACTGTTTGGCCGGTAATCATGCACCCGGCCATTACGGCCTCGCTTCTCGCTTGGCTGCTCTGGACGAGTGGTGGACCGATAACCGGGATCGAAGAGACAACGCGCTTGGAGGCGGCCGGCCTGCCCCTGCTCGGGGGTGCCACGTTAATCGTGGTGGCGGCACTGGTGGCGTATAAGCTGCCCAAAGAGTGGGCAACAGTACCGGCGGATGCGGCCCTGGCCATAGCAACGGCCATCGCCGTCGGTGTCCTCGCTTGGTGGGCGGGCTTCGTTGATTACCATGCGGCCCTGAAGAATGGCGCGATGATCCTTTTCGGCGATGCCATTTTTTCTCTGCTCGGGGGATTCGTGCTGTGCGCTTATGCGACCACCGTCGCGGCGGCGCGCCTCGCCAGGGGGCGACGCGACGCACGGAACGTGGGCGCAGCACAGGTTGCAGTGTACGTGGCGGCACTGTTTGCTGTGACGGCGGTGGTTATCGTTAGCCTTCGACCTTCCTCCCCCTCGGCGTTCGAAGCTGGATTCGCCGCTTGGGCTCGAAAGCACGTGGACGCAAAAGCGATACGCGTTTGGATGGCCGCCGAGAATCACAAGCTGTACACCGCGCCACCCAGCCCACAGGATATCGAATCAGACATTGATGCCAGCGAATGGCCGGCCGCGATTCGCCGATTGCGGTCCGCCTTCAACCGGCCGGAATTTGTGCTGCTGTTTCCACGTGAATGCGAGATTTGGTACGGCGGTGGCTTCGGACATTGGGGTATCACCGTGGAAGAATCGGCTGGGCCAAACGCGCTAGGCCTCGGTGCCTCCCCACGGGGCGCACTCCGTTTTTCCCCTGGTTGCTACGTCTGGTGCAGCGGCAGCCAAGGTGTAAGAATTCGGGATCGAATCGGAATCAAACCGATATTGGGCCGGCACCGTGTCGTACAGCGGTAGCGAAATACAAGGGACAGTCGCGAATGCCATTAACTTAAGCAGAGAAAGCAATGAAATCAACGACATTTGATCTCCGCTCCGCGAGCGATCATCGCCTTGAGTTCGGACCTTGGACGTGTCATGACACTGTAGCCATTACGGCGGCGCTTGCGCACGCGCGGCTCAAATCTTCCGGGTCTTTTGGGATGGACCATCAGCTTGGTTAACGTTTCGTCGCGGCTGCCTTGCGCCCAATCAAGACAGTTTATTCAAATCATCTTCCGATTTTGCCGGAGGGTCATGCGAATCTTTTGTACCGCACTAATACCACCCTCGCATCAGATTGCAGATCCAAAAACTCTGCCAGCATATACTGCTCCGCTGTTTCGCGGCCCCGATTGCCTGAGCCAGCACCGATGATCGGAAATCCTACCGAAGCAAAACCGCGCTCTTTCACGATCTGCATCGCCGACCTAACTGAACACTGAATCGAGCGGCGTGTGGCAAACCACGCCATGTTAATTCCGGCAACATGGATGATGCCTTGGAAGGGCAGCCGCCCGGCATTGGTGAGCACCGCACTGCCCAGCGGCATGGCTCCGTGCCGGGCCAGCTCCTTAAACGGTGCCGTTCCGCCACGTTTTTTGATCGCCCCCGACACCCCTTGGGAAACAGCAGCCACCAAGGAATGAGGTTACGGTTCCAAGGGTTGACGATCACGTCCACATCCTGGTCCAGCAAGTCTCCATCTACAATTTCGGGCATCATGAAGAAAAGCATAGTCGCGAAGGGTACACAAAGTCTATACGATCCAGTGATGTAATTTTAGGGGCACGAAAAAACCGGCTATCCCTGCGCGTCTTTCTCGCGCGCCGCCAATGCTTGGCGTCCTGCAGCGGTGAGCCGATATTTCTGAAGGCGGCTGTTGGGCTTGTCGGGCAGTGTGCGTTCAATAAGGCCAGCTTGAGCCGCCGGGTGCAGGTAGTTGGCGCAAAATGTAGGACGATGCTTAATACCCAGAGTTTCCCGCAGCTTTCCTGCGGACATCTCCCCGGCGAGAAGTGCCGCAAGGAGGCGCTCAAGTGGATCGGTCGACTGGGTCGCTGACTGGGTCGATGGTCTAACTGGAAGACTTTTGCCGAACATTGCCTTCACCAAATCTGAGGCCATGTCCACTTCCTTATCCAACTCCGGAATGAAAAACTCAAGGGCTTTTCCGGCCCGGTCGTTTTTGTAGTGGGGTGCGGGATGGCCCAGTTTCCGCCACGCTTCAGGCACCATGCGCAGGCCTGTGCCCGCCTGTTCGCACATGGCAATCCTCCGCAGGGCCATGGCAATGGATGGATTGCGCACTTCCTTCCAGCCATCCGCGCTTGCGTGATTGTCACCAATTATTCCGGATTTACAGGCGACTGTTCGATTAGATGGGGTCATCACCGGAAAATCAGATTTATCGGGTCGTCGTCGCCTGCCTGTGTCTTGTGTTTTCCAATTCCGCCGCGAATATCATATCGTTGTGCAAGAGCTTGTTGCTGCGGCGAGGACCGCTTTCTGAAAATTAAAATACATACCCCTGATAGTGGCAGACCGTATGATAAAATCAGCCAGTCAAGCCAATTGTTTCCCCTCAGCAGCACGGCTCGGGCTGGATCACCCGGGTCGTAAAAGACGGTGACGCGGGATCCTGTCGCGTGAGTTTTCACGAGGTTGCGAATGCCCGCGCCGCGCGGTGTGCCGCAGAAATAGTCGATGCGGGTACTGTTGAATACGTGGGCTGCCACGCGATACGTATAGCTGATCTCCGCTGTGAAAGAACCTCTCTGTTGAGCAACAAAAGAATTCGTCACCCTGCCTGCGGTGGAGGGCCAACTTCGACTCGAAAGGCCGTAATAAAGGTGATACCCCGCCCACGCGAAGCACATCAGCGCAGCTAGAAGGCATATAGCAAATAAAGGTTTCCAAAGGGTGCCCAGGTACCCCCTGGGGTCTACAATGGGCGAGTCAGTTGGGCTAGTGGTCACCGGGGTTTCCAAGCCCAGATACAAGTTGAGAGCCCCGCTAATCCACTGTAAATCCTCCACATCCCATTCCCTGAATAATCGGATGCAGCCATCAGTGGTCTCAATATCCAACCCGGCCGAGGGACCTATGCTGAAAAATCCGTATGGTGGTTTCTCCGGCGCGATCCTCATGGTCCGTTGACGCCGAATCGTGACTCGAACGCCGCGGATTTGATCAACCGGAAAATTAAGCTGTTTTCGTGTGTCGGTTATGAGCACGGATCGTCCATCGCAGATAATCAATCCGTAGAGTACAGACAATGCCGGGGGGATACCCAATCCTATCAGTGTCGCAAGAAATACGGCAAATCCGGCGATCACACCAACTACTATCAGGCCAGCCGCCGCTCCGCGAGCATTTCCCCATTTGCTTATAGAGAAGCCTATCAGCCCCAGAGCGGCAATCGCAAGGGGGAACAGCGATGCGTAAAGGCTTTTGGTCCAGGGAGCGAATACAGGCTTGAGTTCTATACGCAGCACGTCCTCCGTGCAGGCCACAGTCACAAGGCCACCCGGGGGGCGGAAGCGAGTTCAGTAATTGAGTGTTCATGAGCCAGCCACCATAATAGGATTTTCCATCGTCGGCGACCTATTACCAACCAACGGTTACTTTGGCGCACCTGCTTTTCAATATACGCGGCACGGGAACATCCGCAAGTAGTGACCAGTGGCCGTCCAAGCAATCCGCCCTCCAGGCGCGCCCTGGCTTTTTGCAATACAGCCACAGACGGGGCCCGCCTCGCCGGCGCTCGATCAGTAAATCAAACTGGCCATCCGCCGGGTCCATATCGAGCAAATCAGCGAATTCAATCTCGGGAACATCGGCTGGCAGGGCACCTCCATATAGACGCCCGAGCCGCTGGGTGATCCAGCCTTGGAATAATTCCCGCTTTCCGGAGGTGTCCAGTGGGCCGACGAATCTCTTAAGGCAGTATAAGCGAATCTGCGGTGGCGTTAGTTGATCCTTTTCGGACTGCGAGTTGGCCCATTGCTCCTGAAGCAGGCGTTCTGCCGCCTCGGTCGTAGTGCACTCAAGAACCATGTAATCTCCGGGGAACCCAGCTTGGTCGCCGCCCATTCGGTTTAGCATGCGGCGGGCTTGGTCCGTGGCGAGGGCCAGAAGGTTGAACGCCGCCTGGCTAGCCTGGATCCCCGCCTGTTCAAAGGCGCGGATAAACTCCCGAACCCCACGGCCTTGCGAACCTGACCGCGACGGCTTGAGCATCATTATTCCTATGTGCTTCTCGGGAACTAGGGTGAAGAGCGTCTTCAGGTTGGCACCGGAAAAAGTGACGTATGGTGCGGAACCCTGCGAGCTCCACGCCAGCCGTTCCCGTAAAGGCCCAAGGCAATTGGCGGCACAGTTCCTTGTGACCCGATATGTAGCCCAGGTGAACG
>JAJZCT010000291.1 GCA_021828925.1 Planctomycetota bacterium | reverse complement strand
GCTTTTGAAATGTCGTAATGCAGGAACTTAAAAACAACCCAAACGTTTGATCCAGTGGTACATCAGCCAAGGCGCGAATATCAACAATGGATCCGATGCTCACAGAACTGCGTCCGCCGGCCCACCAGCGGCGGCGCAGTTTATATCGGCTCTCCGCGGTAAGCTGCCCGATGACCATGGCCATGGCGGCCAGGAAAATATCATTTAGCCGGCATTGATTAGCTTTGGCGCAGGCAAGAAGTGTGTTGATCGTTCCCTCAGGCAGAGCGTGCATGGAACAACCGGCGGAAAAATCCATCGGATCAGCAAGATCAAACCGCCACGATCGACGATGCTTAAAATATCGGCGGGCTGCATGGAGTATTTTCATCGGCTTCGCCAGTGAGCCGCGGCGGCGTTGAAAGAATTTATCAAAACTCTGATCACTGATACGCAGCACCTGCAGGTGCTCCATCGCCCCACCGTCATAAACGGTCAGAATCAAGCGCATAAACTCGCGGATGCTCCAACTATCAGCAATCCAATGATCATAAACTGTCAGCAGAGAGTATTCTTGACCTTCAGGAATGATAACAATGCGCAGGGGAACGTCTGTCGGGGCGAATGGGGTGTTAAGTTCACGGGCGGCCAGCACCGAAAGCGCTTCGTGGCAAACCTGCAGCGGAACAGCTTTGCGATTGCTGAAAGTCACGCCATGATCCTGAAACCGCGGCGACCCCAGACCGATGGCGTCAATGACTACATCAACCGTCGCCTGCCAGCGCTGAATATCGCATTCTCCCTGTAGCCGCATCGCCTGCGCGGCGTTATAAGGCCCGAGCGTGGTCCAGCTTCGCATCAGTTGCTGAAAAATATTTAGGCGCATGGTGGGTTGAATTTTAGCCGGCGGCTCTGCATCGGCGGAATCGCAAGATTGTAGGGTGTCATTCATGCGATATGCCTATGCCAAATTTCGCAGCGATGCTCTGAAGGCGCGCGGAATAAACCGCCCGGTGCGCCCACAGTAGGCGGCGTATGGTGCGCCATGAATCTGACGCAGATATTGTTCCTCGCGTAGTGCCTCCAGAGTAATAAGCGTGATATGAATAACGGCGGTTACAAGCATGAAAACAGTCGGGGCGGTTAAAAAAGTACTCAACATGAGGATTATTGACAAGGCGTAAATGGGATGCCGGACGATCCGATAGGCTCCGCGAATAATAAGTTCCGTTTTTTCCCCCGGGTCAATACCGATGCGCCAGGATCGCCCCATCTGCCGCCAGCACATAAATGTCAGAACGAGTGCCAGTAAACCCAGCAGCGCGGCCGCCATACTGATCCACTGTGTTGTCGCCGTCATGGGCCAAAGCGCCCGCAGATACCACACGGGAGGGAAACCACGCAAGGCCGAAACGAATGGAAGAATGCACCATGCGATAATGGCGGGCGTCCAAAGCAATCGCAGAGAGCGACCGGTTTTTTCGCGCGGCAATACGTTGGGATCCTTGCCGATTTTACGGCTGAGTCGAACGGCTTTTATGATCACCGTTCCCCAGTAAATAACCACCCATAACCCTGAAGCAGCAGCTGACAATCTCGGCAGCATCAACATCCATGCACCTCCGCAGGCCCCATCATAACGAAGTTCACGGAAAACGGGGATTGTGCCATAATGTCACGGAGTTTACCTTGAATTTATGCAGTTTTGTAAGCATTTGCATACCACTGTATTGTCTGCGTAAGCCCCTCATCAAAGAATAACACCGGTTCGTAACCAATAACCTTTTGGGCCAGGGTAATATCCGCCAATGAGTCACGAACATCGCCGGGCCGCGGCGGAAGATATTCCGCATGAACCGATTGGCCTAGATTCTTTACGATCTTTTCGAGAAGATTGTTCAGGCTGATATTTTGTCCGCAGGCAATATTGATAACCCCGCCGGCCGGCGGCTTGGCACAAATTCCCGCCAGCATATTGGCATGAACGACATTTGAAACGTGGCAAAAATCCCGAGTTTGTCCGCCATCGCCGTAAATCTGAGGCCGGCGATTTTCCAGCACCGCCGTGATAAACGCCGGGATAACCGCGGCGTAAGCGCTGCGCGGGTTTTGCCGTGCGCCAAACACATTGAAATAACGCAGGCAGATAGTCGCCAACCCATATACCTGGGTATAGACATCTGCATATAATTCGCCGGCATATTTTCCTACGGCGTAGGGACTTTTCGGTGCGGCCTTCATTGCTTCATGCTTGGGTAATGTGGGGCTTTCGCCGTACGCACTGCTGCTGGCGGAATAAACAACGCGGCGCACTTTTTCCAATCTTGCGGCTTCCAGTACATTAAGCGTACCGTCGATGTTGACTGTGTTATAGCCGATCGGATCAGCCACCGAACCGGGGACACTGCCCAACGCCGCAAGATGAAACACCACCTCCGCGGCCGCAGCGGCTTTACGACACTGCCGCAAATCGGTAATGTCGCCAAGCATAAAATCTATGTGCGATGCGACTTCAGCCAGATTCGCCCCTGACCCACCCGCAAGATTATCCAATACCCGCACCCGCGCACCGGCGGCTAATAAACCGCGAACAAGATGCGAACCAATAAACCCGGCACCACCCGTCACCAATACGGACATGTTTTTATATGCGGAAAAAGTCATGGTATCGTAATTCTCCAGTTGAAACACCATTGGCCGATCGCGCGCATATTGTGCGTAACCGCCATGAGCTGATAGTTTTACCAGAAAGCCCCCTGAACAGCGAGAGAACTTACCCGCGAAGCTCAAGATGACGCATTATCGCGAGTGATTTGCATCGCGGTGAACAATCATGATGTCATGGATCCGTACGGTCCCAGGAAATTTCCAGCGTGGCTCCCGGTTTCATCCGCAGGGGCCGTTGAAAACGGATAATCATGCGGCCACTGACAACTTTCCCGGCGGCCTGAACCACTGCACCGTCGCAAGTACACCGCAGACCTTTGGTAGGATCAGTTCCCTCCGCCGGGGTCATACCAATTGTAAATTCGGACAACGCCAGCCTCCCGGCCTGATGCACTATTCGATGGATACGCCGTGCTCCGGAACTCTGGGCAAAATACTCACCCCACCCGGCGGCTGTGCAAAACAGCGACCGATGATCTGTTTCGGAAATCCGCGGCGTAAATCCCAGAGACCGCCGAACGGCATCCCAACGGAACCCCTGCAAGGCCAGCAACACCATCCAGACGCTCAGCGGACGGAAATAATGTTCGCCACATTCAATATGATCCCACGGCGCCCGGCGATGCACATACCGATTATAAACGTCCGTTGTCACGGTAACGGCAAGATCCGTCCGCCCCAGAAAGGCCAACGTTGAGGAAAACATATATTCAATACCGGTCCACGGCCCGTTCCACTGCCCTTCGCCTTCCGGCGTTCCGCCGTGAGGCCAGAATCCGTTGATGTAGCAAATGCCGTCGTCGGGATTCACATACCACATGCCGGGGCGGGTTTTCTGTCGGCAATAATGAAAAGCCGCTTCGTTATGGAGTTTAACATGGTCACGCGGCAGAATATCGCCCAAATCGCAGAGGTCCGCGTACCACTGTCCGACCGTTCCAGCCAATAAAATGCCGGTATTCTCCGTACCCGCTTTGATGTCGCGAGCCATCTGATAATACTGACCATTCCACAATTCATTTTCAAAGCTCTTTTTGCCTTTTTCCAGCCAGAGACTGTAGTCGGCCTCGGTTTTGCTATCCCCTAATATCCGCGCCATGCGAATGCCCGCCGCCAGCCCTGCCAACCAAATGCTCGAAACATAAGAAGTTGTGCCGTTCATGGGCCAGGCGTCAAAGGTGCAGTCCGGACCATGATCGTCGGGGAGAAAATCCTTATCCTTATCTGTACGCTGGTCATAGGCCATGGCCTTCGTAATCACAGGCCACATTTCGCGCAAATAGCCATGGTCACCCGACCAGAGATAATCGCGATAGACCATCAGGGCAAATGCGGGCATAAGGTCAATTTTGTACCAGGCATCCGGATGCTCAAACGTGCCGGGGAAAAAGTGCGGCATCTCGCCATCGGGCTTTTGATGGCGCGCTGTAAGCCGCATCGAAGTCTTTTGCTGATGGGGAAAAAGAAGCGAAATGGGGTGGGATCCATAAAACGCCACATCCAGCGTCTGCAAACCACAACACCCCATGCCTTCCCAGACCGCAAACGTGCCATCCTTAACCCACCATGTTTCCTTGTTCAGCGTTGTAAGCTGGGCGTTAATTGCGTCTTTGACTTTCGGCGGCATACTGCTGTTATAAAGAGCGTCTTGAAAGGCCGCGGTTCGATTAAAGAGATCTTCATGGCGGTCGGCCATTTCCCGGGCGACCTCCAGAGAGTTGCGGAACCATCGGTTGTAGATGTGTCCAAGAAAGTTGGAATTTTTGGAATAGTCATACTGGTTGGGAAAATACCACGCCAGAACAAACGTCACCTTTTTGCTTTCACCGGGTTCCAAGTCGATGGCGAATGCCAAGGCGGTGTTGCGCGTATTTCCTGGCGCCACATCCTGTTCCAGCAGGGTGCCATGACTTTCAAATTCGGTCCAGAACTTGGCGGCATCACGCCACTGAACGGCAGCGTGTGCATCACCGGAAAGGGCGGCCAATGTCATATCGCCGCTGGAGGCGTCAAAGGAATCAACACCGTATCCCGGTGTGAACGTGGCGTGGGCGACGTGGGCCAGTAATCCGCCGTAAAACAAGGGAATTTGCGTCCACTGCGCCGGAGGCCAGCCACCACTGACGGAAGTGGCCCAAACCGCCGTGCGGCCGGTGCCGTACCGGCCGGTAATTAACAACGGATCTCCGTCCCCTGTTTTCAACAACACTTCCCCGCCGGGTTTCACCGCGGCAAGACGATTA
>JAJZCT010000290.1 GCA_021828925.1 Planctomycetota bacterium | reverse complement strand
AAATAAATGATACATTCCCGCACCGAATGATGGACCGGCAGTGATGGACACAATAACATGCGATCCTACAGTCACATTCGCAGCCGCTACCAGACTGTTGCCGGCGGTACCGGCCGTGGCATTGGCGGTGTTGAGCATAAAGTCGAGTTTGCCGCCATTGTTGATAACGAGATTTTGAACTGTTATGGTGCCTGCCGTGCGCTCACCGGGTGCCAGCGTGCCCGCCAGCAACAGCGTATTGGCAACCGTTCCGTTACCGCTCAGACTGCCGTCGGCATTTACCGTCACCGCACTGGTTATCACACCTGTCCCCGCAACGCCCGTGATGGCATCCAACACCAGCTTGGTATTTCCGGCTATGGTTGTAACACCAGAGACGCTGTCGGTACCGGCAAGCAAGAGCGAGTTATTGCCCGAATTGCCCGTGTTCTCAATGGTCAGCGATCCGCCGCCGCTGATATTGCCTGAATATTGAGCGCCAGCCTGACCATTGATATCAATTAAGGCGGCATTATCGTTGATTTGCAAAACGTTTTTCAAGTTGATTCCAGTTCCAGCATAGCGCAGCGTACCGCCGCCGAAATCAATGGCAATAGGCCCCATTGCAATCCCGGCAGCGGATGCAACCGTCTGCACCGCACCACTATCAATGACGGTTCCGCCGGGATTCACGTATCTTTCAAGCCATTGCATGGCCGGGCGCGGATTGCCATTGGCATAAAGTAAATTGGCGTTTGGCTGGTAGGTATGGCCATAGGCAAAATCCCAAAGCGTGACACCTTTGACCATGGGATTGGTATAAAAAATCGGGAACTGAGTCTCCATTTGTGCAAGCTGTGCGGCATCACTGGATTGATTAAGATCATATTCCGATATATAAATCGGAAGTCCCAGCGTGTCGAGGGTGTTAAGATCCGTTTGTATGGTTTGAGTACTGACATGCTCCAAGAAATGTGCTTCCAGGCCGATACCGTCTATGAGCCCCTTGCTTTTAAGCGTTTTTATTAGCCCCATATATTTCGCTGTTTTTCCGGGACTGGCCAGAACGCCAAACTCATTGATCAGTAATTGGGTATGCGGAAAATCCTTTCGTGCCAGTTGGTATGCCTGCACCACCCAACCGAACCCACCGTAACTGGAGGAGGACGTTCCTCCATCGGGCAGGCCCGGTGCGTACCGCGGCGCGCCGTCCAGCGGTTCATTTACAACATCCATCAAATTGGGAGAAAATTTGCCAGCGTAAGCGGAGAACCACGCCTGTTCCGCCGAGGTAGCATTTCTGGCTATTACCCATGTCGGCTGCTGGCCCTTCCAGATCATATTATGCTGCTTGACCAACATTCCGCGCTGCGCCGCCAGGGTGTACATCGCGCTGAGATGGGACCAGTCGAATGTGCCCTGCACCGGCTCGACGCTGCCCCATTTGCCGTCGTTTTCCGGGGTCAGTTGCGTGAAAAAGTCGCCGAAGGATGGATACGCCGTGTCCTGCCATGTGGTACCAAGGAACGGATGGGCACTGACCTCATCGACTCCGATTACAGAAAGATTGATAATTGCGGCACCTAACACTGCACGACGCAAGGCGCGAGAGGCGGTCCCGCGATTTCTCTTAAATTTCATCCTGAATCCCCTTTAAATAATCCTCGCCTGCCCCTGCCTCCGCACATGCAAAGGATCAGGATCCGTTGCTTCGGATAGGATCCTACGCCATCATAAATACCCGCGTGCGGACACAAAGAGCCGTGGGAATCTCGAAATGGCGGCACGGAGATACCTGACACCATTTGCTAATTGTCAGCAACAATGTTGTAAACATGCAGTCCATACTGCTTGATAACCCCGACGTGTCCGTCGGCAAACACCGCGTTGGCGTCGCCGCTATTTTGCGAGCTAGTCATCATGTGGCGATATCGCGGAGTATAGTCATTGGTGTTACCCAAGGTAGCGTTATAATCAATATTACCCTTTCCCCACGGTTCGTTGGGAGCCACAATCGCCGAGAGAATTGGGGTGTTGTCATACGTTAAGGTCCCATCCCAATACAGTGTCTGATGGTTCGCTTTATACTCGCGTCCCCAGTTCCATTGGAAGGTACTCCATGCTTGTCCGGTGGGGAGGTTTTGTGTAGCATCAGCGAACTCTATGAAGTGTGCCGGGGTGTTGACGACGTTGAGCTTTGCGGTTGTACTTGAACCAACGTTGAGGTTCTGACTATCCATAAACAGATTGGGATTGGCCGCATAATTTGAGGCATACCAAACGCTATTGGGAAGTACTGCCGATGGACACTGAAAAAGCTGAGGATATTTGACCTCAGCCTCGGAGCTAAATCCGGCGTTTGGTTCCCATGGGAGGTTAAGATAATCGGTTGTCGCTCCGATTGTGTAATAATAGAGAAATTGAGTCCAAGAAATCCAGTTGCCTTGGGACGCGGTCGGAAATGGCTGCCATGGAGCGTCGACTGGTAGATACACGCCCGCCCAGAGGTCTCCCGGAGGAGCCATATCCTCGTAAGTTTGAGCATATTCCGCTGTTACTTGGCCCAACGCTCTTAATTTAGCCGCACAGACGATGCTATCCGCAGACTGCTTGGCCATTGCCAACGCCGGCAATAGCAGGGAGATCAGCAGTGCGATGATGGCCATTACTACTAAAAGTTCAACGAGGGTAAAAGCACGACGGCTCATAAAACTACTCCTTATAGCAAACTCCACTTACCCGATGCTGATTGGCCATATCCTCCAAACACCTGTTGGAATTCAACCGTCTATTGGATATTCCTCCGTCGAGGAATTAATAGCAAGGCCGCCCCCGCCAGTCCGCATGCCAACAACGCCAGCGGCGCAGGTTCCGGGACGACCACCACACTAACGTTGTCCACAAGGAAATTACCTCCAGATTCACTAGCGGCGCTATTAAAATCGAATTGAATATTGCTATATGGAAATGGCGAAGAACCGTTCGCCGGGTTAGAAAATGCAATATTACTCTCCGACAAGAGCGTCGTATTGGAAGTATCGACGACGCTGAAACCCCAAGTTGGTGAAGCTGCACCGCTTGGTTCAAGATTCAATATAACGTGATACCATGTATTTTGGCTTGGTGTGAATCTGGATCCTGCCCAATTAGACCCGTTTTTATAGGCTAAGAAAGCGGGGGAACTGCCTGGCGATCCAAGCTGAAGGATAATGTTCCGTTGGGGGTTGAGCATGAAACCATTATTCTCACTTGGAGCCGCGGACAGAATATTAAAATCGAAACTGATCTGCACAGCATCCTGAGGTGTAATGCCTGAAAATGTCGGGCTTGTCAGGCTCGGATTTGCGGATGAGGAATTGTCCTGCAAATCCGCGCTAGCGCCGTTAGCAACGTTGCTGAAGGCGGATTCGGCACCGGCATCCGTTACGGTGTAGCCTGTGCCCGTAACAGCAGTCCAGCCATCCAGGCTGCCATTAAAGTTGGAACTCAATATAACAGATGCTGAAGCTATATTTCCCGAAGTCGCAACCGTCAGGATGGCCAAACTCGCAGCACCGGCCAAGACGCCAGGCAGCCACTTTTTGGAGGGCCGACCAGAAACGCGTGTAGCTCCTGTTAATTTGGCATGCCTTGTGTTCACCTGCTTACGAGATACTTTTTTACTGTTTAAACCGAACATTGTAAATCTCCTGAAAAAAAAGAACTTACTTGCCTTACCCGGGTCGCCGAGCAATCGAGGCCAACTCAATATCCAAACTATCAATATCATTCCATGACTGACTTCCTATCACACTGATCCGAATAAACATCAGAGTCAATGGAAGACGGCCCATCAATGAGTTCCGAACAGTCCCTATCTTTGCCCTTTCATTTTTTTAAATCATGCGGCAACAGGCGAAAGAAACACCGCCGTACCGCCAGACTAACCTCTGACAGAAGTTATCATAGTGCAATTCAGGCTTGCTCCACAATATCAAATTACTTCAACTCATTAGCAATTTTCGTCAAATTGCGGGTTCAAAGATCATCTCCGTTGTGAAACGGTGTAAATCTGATCCGAAGCTTAACTCGTAAGTAATACCAACTATTGAAAATGCGACGGATCAGTCATAGGAGAATTAGTTTGTCCAGACCCCGCTTATGACTCCACTGGTACGTATAACTTTCGAACACATTCACATTTGTGCATCCAATGCTATTTTTCGGATGATTGGCCGCCCTGATCCTCTGGCGGTGAAGCCAGTCAAATCACAGGCTCTACGCCGGGATATCTTCCGCTGAACCAGAAAACCGACCGCCTGGCGGCGTTCCGGGACGGTGGCTACTTTTTTTGTAAGAACTCCTTAAGCACGTCGACCTCCAGGTCGCGCTCCGCCAAAAGGCGTTTGAGCCGCACATTATCCTTCTCCAACTCACGCAGACGCCTCACCGCCGCTTCAGACATCTGGCCGAACTTACGCCGCCATGCGTAAAATGTTACATCGCTGATCCCATGCGCCCGGCACAATTCCACAATCGTCTTGTCGCCGGTATCCGCTTCGCGCAGTATCGATACCATCTGTTCTTCGCTGAATCGCTTCTTCTTCATATGACTTCCGATCTTTTCTATACCGAAAGTCTATACGATACACTGGCGTCATTTTAGGGGCGCAGGACCATTGGGCGTTGGCAGCCATATTAGCCCCATGGATGGCCGAGGCGTTGCGGCACGCGCAGGTCGAAACCGTTGATCAATTTATTCCTGTACCGCTGCATTGGTCCCGGCAATGGCGACGAGGCTTCAATCAGGCGTTTGAATTGGCGTCAGAATTATCCGGAATGTTCGATGCGCCTTGTGACGACCTGTTACGTCGGAAGCGTGCCACCATAGCACAGACAACCATGCAAAGTGCAACTGCCCGCATCGATAACGTGC
>JAJZCT010000289.1 GCA_021828925.1 Planctomycetota bacterium | reverse complement strand
AACACCACCCCAGTTGCCCTGCGGATGACGGAGATGAATGACTACCTGTACGGCGTCAACGGTGCCAGCAACGCTTTCGCCTCAGCGCTCTGGGCACTGGATTTAATGCACTGGTGGGCGGCCCATGGCTGCTGCGGCATTAATTTTCATAATACGCGATGGATTCCCACCGATACCATTTACGTCGGCCGGTCAGGGGGATATAAGATGCGACCGAAAGGATACGCCTTCAGAGCGTTTGACCTCGGCAGCCATGGCCGCGTGGAGCCGGCAATGTTAACCAACGTCGATCATTTGAATCTTACGGCCTACGCGGTGGGTTCGGCCAAGACCCAATACGTGACCATTATTAACAAGGAATACGGCCGTCATGCTCGCCAAGCGGAAGCAACTCTTGCCTTTCATGACTTTACAGCACATAGCGCCCGGGTGATGTTTCTGCGGGCACCGCACGGCGACGTGGGAGCGCAGCATGGCGTCACCCTCGGTGGTGCGGAAATTTCCAATCATGCTCCCTGGCATGGACGATGGCGAGCGATGAATTCCCGCAGCCACGGCAATTTTACGCTGTACGTCCCGCCGGCATCCGCCGCGATCGTGCGTGTTTCGGGGCAGTAAGAGTCCGCGCACACACTTGATAACAGCAGGAGTAACCAAGCAATGATCAATCGACGTCGCTTTATGATTTCCGCCATGGCTTCGGGGGTCTTTGTAGCCCGATCGACAGGATCTGCGATGGCATCGCACTTCGCGGCAGAGCCTGCCGCTTTGCCGTCCGGTATTCCGGACGCCGATGACCTGGCCGCCGAATGGTGCACTGCGGCGGAATTGAAATCTCTACCATCCGTCCACAACACCCTTGGAGCGGCGGCAACCGATGCCGATATTCTTTCCGTCAGCGCGTTGGCGTTTCCACCACTATCCTTCGGCGGAACCTCCGCCGAACTTTTGCTTAATGGCAAGACTGTTGCCGCGCAGCAATACCGCTGGTACCCCTACCAGATTTTGCGGCGTGGCGTGGTTGAAGGGGTCGAAGTACAAACCGCTGTGGCCTTGCTGGCGGACCAGCCCGGCGTGTTGTTTCGTATCCGAATTCATAACCCCGGTTCGGCCAGGAATCTGCACCTGACATTGAATTTTCAGGGAATGATCCGTCAATATGCCGCAGGCTGGGCATGGCCACACCCCAGTCCGCGGAATCCGGCGGAGTTCTCCATCACTCTTTTGGATGACCGGTCGGGCGTGACAATAACGGATTCCAAGTCACCGGCGGTTGCCATCTATCAAATCAAGCCTGCGCCGCAACATCTTCATACGGGCGCTAAGGGTGCGCATGGCACTTGGCGTGTGAATCTAGCGGCCAAAGATGCGTGGCGTACTGATATGGTACTGGTCTGCGGACAGTGGCCCGAGGAAGTCCAAGCCCAGGCGCGTGCTGCCGTATACAATTTTGATGCGCGGTTTGACGGCAGTCGCGCTTCATGGCAACGCCGGTATGCGGCAGCCTTCACACCCGGCAACTCGGTATATTCCGGCAGCCTGCCGCGACTGCAAACCGCCGATGAGAAAGTCCGTCGCGTCTATTACATGTCCGTGGCATCGCTGCTGGATCTCTGCCGGACCGGTATGCCCCTGTATGATCGGGCCTATGTCACCGGCAGTCCTCAAGATGCTGTGACGGTCATGTATTTTTGGGACACATCCACATGGGCCACCGTATTTTCTCTGCTGGACCCCGCCATCCTGCGGCGAATCCTGTTGGGCTGGCTGAAATTGGATATTCATTCCTGTTATGCGCAGGACTGTCTGACAGATAAGGGCGTCGGGCCGTGGTACAGCTTTAATGACTATGTGGTGTTTTCCCTGCTTTTGCGCTATGTATGCGTAACTGGTGATCGGGATTTTCTGCTGGAACCCGCCGGTAGTGGAACGGTCATGGAAGCAATAGATCAGATCGCAACCTGGTGGCGCAAACTTGTTCGGCCTGGCACCGGACTGGCGGATTATGGCGGTGTGAGGAATCTCCTGGAATGTGTACCAAGCTATATCGGCGTTGTGCCTTCGCTCAATGCGGCCAATGTGTTTATGATGCGCCAGACTGCGCGGTTATGGCGACAACTGGGCCGCCATAGCCGCGCCGACGAATTGGAGAATCTGGCCCATGATCTGGCCGGGCGGGTAATGGGACTTTACGTGGGTGGTCAGGGATACTGGGCCTGTCTGCACGCCGACGGCAGACGGGTACCGGTGCGTACATGTATCGACTTTTTTACGATAACACAATGTATGGCGGAAGATATTTCACCCGCCATCAGGCGGCAAATGCTGGATTTTGTTTCCACACAACTGCTGACGGACCATTGGATGCGTGCGCTTTCACCGCTAGATCCGGCGGCCCGGTCGCCGTTGGCCCGCCGCCCGGACCATGGCTGGACCGGCGCGTATGACGCCTGGCCGGCGTATACGGTTGAGGCTATGGCTCAGCTTGGGGAGCCGGCGGCGGCGCTGGCATTTATGCAGCGGTGCGAAGGTGTGACCCGTGCCGGTCCGTTCGGACAATCCCATGAACTTATCGGGCGCAGCCGCGACGCTCCGGCAAGCAAAACCCAGATGTATGACTTGACCGCCGGCGGTTGCTTCGCCGAGGTGATTATTCGGAGCCTTTTTGGTTTTTATCCGCTTCCCGGAAGGCCTATGCTGCGCGGACCAAAGGTAAATCGCTATTTCTCCGGATCGCTATATAACGTAAAAGCCAATGGGCGATATCTCGATCTCACCAGTTCCAGCCGCGGCATAAGCGTCACCCCTGCTAATTTGTAGTGCTTACTTACAATAAAAACGGATAGTACATAGAATAGTGGGCATGGCAAGGAAAGCTAAACCAATTGAATGCGGTGCCGAGGATCGGCAGTTTCTGGAACGTTTGTCACGCAGCCGAACGGAATCCCGACAGGTGGTTGAACGTGCTCGCATGGTGCTGGGATGTGTGAGGGGTGTTGCGGTGCAGCAGACCGCACGAGAGTGTCGCACACGTCCGAACATTGAATCTATTTGCCGCCTTACAAGTGGGCACAGGACGGGTTCATACGGCTGTTACCGAACGTAAGCGGCGCGAGGAGTTCCTGCAATTCATGGATCAGGTGGTGGCGGAGTGTTCCACCGACCAGGAGTTGCACGTGATTTTGGATAACTACTGCACGCACAAAAAATGCGATGTGTGGCTCTTGAGACATCCCAATGTTCGGTTCCATTACACGCCCACCTCCGCCAGTTGGCTAAACCAGGTGGAAATTTGGTTTGGGATATTATCCCGCAAAGCACTGCGTGGTTTAAGCACCACCAGCACCGAGGAACTACGTCTGGCCATTGAGGCGTTCATCGCCGCATACAGCCAGAATACCAAGCCATTCAAATGGCGGAAACGAGAAGTGAAAGGGGCGCAGCTTAGAAATACTATCGTTACTTTATGCAATTAAGCAGTAGATAAGCGGGATTTTTCGTTTGTTTTTTCCTTGTGAAGGCCCAACTGATTGTGAACGTGCTGATATTCATGATCACTACTGTCCGGTTAAAGATCATAGCAATCTTGGTTTCATGCTTATATTATATGGGTTTTGTGCCTATGTGAGGTGGTACACAATTTGATTTTCACCGGCTGATTCGCCCAACTTTGCGGTCAATTTTTACTGGACTTTATCGCATGGCATTGGCTAAATATGATTTTTCCCTGTATCCAACACCGAGGATCACAAACAGAATTGTAAATATGCCGGAAATCAGATACCCCAGGTGCAGTGTGGCAGCGGTCAAAACTCCGGCTGCGGTGCCCAGAGCAAAGGTGGCCAGCACCGTAGACCAGTAAAACATTTCTCGACGCATCGTATAAATGCTATGAATTGAAAGCGTTTGCTCCACGCGGTACCACAACAAAAGAATCACGATCACCGCCGCAGCGAATACCGAGGTAGATAAATAATATGGCACACCCAGAACAACGTGCGCTACGTCCGCCACCATGGTTCCAAAAATACTGACCATGACGACCAGCAGCCAGTAGACCCATGCGATGTAGCGTTTTACACGGAATTGCAGCACTACCGCTGCGGCAAAACCCAACGCCCCCATGATCACTGCGGCCTAAGGGTTGACATGAAACACTAGAAAATCGGATGTCGCCTCCCCCATTGCGGTGGTGAGAATTTTTATAATCCAGAAATAAAGTGTGATTTCGGGTACCTTGGATAAGGCACTACCCGTTATTTTGTATTGGGATGCGATACTCATCTTGCTCCTTGAACTGCAACAACTCAATCAAACTTAATGTTAAAATCGCCCCGCGCCATCTATTGCTCACTCACCGCTTACTCATCTGTACCATATATTTTTGCCATTAAAAAGTAAACCCATCAGGGGCACCGTTCGCGGGCGTGGCAATTTTTCCGGGCAGGGCCGAAATAACGCTAAATCAGGGGAAAATCACACCGTTTGGTCCCGGCGAGGCGGGATGCTTTTATGGTGCGTTCCACCACCGGCAAAGCCGGCGGCTATGTGAAGTTTCCCCGCACGGCCGTGTGGCCCGGAAATATTGCCACGCCCCCGTTCGCTGCGCCCGGCGGTACGATAATATTTTCGCCGGCACCGGCACAGGCAACGGTAGTACGTTGAAACTCCCTAAAAGTGTGTTCGACCGCGTGAAAATCGAATTTTCGCATCGGAAATATTTTAGGGCCATACGGCACGCCATTTATTATCGGGCCATTCTTTTCTTCATTTTTTGCCGATCGCTGGAGATCCCCGGGTCCCGGAATCCGGCGAGGCGGCGGCGGCGTAACGGTGGGTTTTGCGCATGTCTCGCGGCGTTTCGTTGAAATAATCATGAAAGGACGTGCTGAATTGCCGGGGCGAACTGTAGCCAG
>JAJZCT010000288.1:1239-4966 GCA_021828925.1 Planctomycetota bacterium | reverse complement strand
GGGGCATTTCAGGCCCACCCGTAGGGCGGCGTGCTTTTTGGCTCCCCTCCGCGGCGCGGCTCCTCGGAGTACCATCCGCGTCAGGTACGCCATCGTCGCCGCTACTTGATGGCAGCCAAAAATCACGCCGTCGCAACCCGGCGATTACTCGGACAGGCTCCTAGGGGAACTAGGGAAGAAATTGATGCTCCCGCCCTGGCTGGAAGCGCAGCGCGCGGAAATTGAACGAGCGGTGCCGCCGATACAGTTGCCTCGGTGACCGCGCCGCGGGTTGCAGGGGACAGGGGACAGGTTACAGGATTAAATCGTTAGCCAGCCAGCCCGCTGGCCGCGCCGCTGCTAAAGGCAAGCGAAATAGCAGCGCCAGCGCTTCCAAAGCATTCTAAATTCTAACTCCCAACTCCTAACGTCTCCGTGCGCCTCAGGCCACGTGCAACATGCGGCTGACGTCTTCGCCGGCGCGCCATTTTTTGTAGATCATCAGGGATTGTTCAATGACTGGAAACGCGTATTCCGCGGGCAGCACATCATCGACAACCACGCGTTTATTTTCCAGGGATTTGTAATCTTCAAAAAATCGCTTCAGCACGGAAAGTTTATGCGGCGGCAGTTGATGCACGTCGCTGTAGCTGCTGTATTCGGGGTCGTTGACGTGAACGGAAATGACCTTATGGTCAATTTCATTCTGATCTTTCATGGTCATTAAACCAATGGCACGCGCTTCGACGATGGTTAAGGGATAGACCGGTTCGGCTCCCAGCACCAACACGTCCAGCGGATCGCCGTCATCGGCCATGGTCTGAGGTATAAAGCCATAATTGGCGGGATAATAGACTGCCGAGTGCAGCACCCGGTCCAACTTCAGCAGGCCCGTAGTTTTATCCATTTCATATTTATTGGATGCCCCCAGCGGAATTTCAATAATGGCATGAAATACGGAAGGCAACATGCCGCTGCCGGGATCAACATCGTGCCAGGGACTCGCGGAACGGGTTGGTTTGAACGGTGCAATGATTCGACCCATCTATTTACTCCTGATATCCAATGTAACCTCCGTAGTTTATCCGGATTCGGGCCATTAATAAACAGCATCAAAATAATTTCCCACTGCGCGCTAACCTCGAATGCGGCACCACGGGCAGACCCGGCGGCTTGGTATACGATAGATCGGATTTTGGGGAAGTTATCCGGGGGCCGTCCTACGCCACGGCAGCCTTTTCGGAAGCCACCGCTTGATCCAGCACGCGCTGGTAGCCTTCAACCATACGCTGGGCAGAATAGCGCAACGTCACCATGGCCTGGGCCTGCTTCCGGATTTTGTCGGCCAAGGCGCGGTTTTCGATCAGCAGGGCGATCGCATCAGCCAGCGAACCTTTCCGACTCGGATTTATCAGCAACCCCGTTTCCTGATCAGTGACAATTTCCTCAACGGCCGGACTGCGGTAAACCGCTACCGGCGTTCCACACGCCATGGCTTCAATGATATTCATTCCAAAGCCTTCCACCGTTGATGGCATACACAATACACGCAGGGCCTTATACCAGCGGGCCGGCTCGGCGGTGGCTCCGGGAAACGCGACATGGGACGCAATTCCCAGTTGGGCGGCCAGTGCCCGCAGCGGTTTTTCTTCCGACCCATAGCCGATTAAAGCCAGATACAGCTTGCCCCAGCGGCGATAATCACGTAACAGTAGCTCGGCAAATTCCCGCACCAATAAATCCAGCCGCTTTACCGGATCAAACCGGCCGATATAACCGACCGCAACCGCGTCCGCCGGCCACGGGCGTTCCGCGACGGGCATGGGGTCGGCCAGGGCAAATGTGTCATAGTCCAAACCGAAGGGGATGACGTAGCCGTTATTAAAACGGCCAAACCGACTGACGCGATCCAACACCGCCTGCGAAGGGGTAATAATTCCGTGGCACTGCCGGGATATTAACCCTTGCAGCCGCCAGTGCCATCTAGGCTCAGGCTGAATCGTATGGATCGACTGAAAATAAATTCTGGGGCCGGCCAGGGGTGCCGCGATGGCTGCCAGGGCATTGGCGTGCACCAGCACACTGATAACCGCGGCGGGGTTGATGGTTCGCAGGGTTTGCACCCAGCGGTGGACGGCTTGAATGTCATGGGTGCTTTTAGCATTTAATCCGACAACTTCAACGCCTTCATGACGAATCCATCGGGCGACAATGCCCGGCGGCTTGATGCTTACCACCGTGGGATTCCACCGCCCCGCTTCTTTAAGACCGCGAACAATGCGCCGAACAATCAGCGGCATTCCCCCCAGATCCAGATCGGTAATTAAAAATACGACGCGCTGCGCCATGGTACTCCAAAGCTATGAGATTCAGGCCATCTCATACATCTTTATTCCACAGGTTAATAGTTCCACGGATCATCACCCCAGGCTTTACCATTGAGCTTCATCAAACGGACTTACCGGCGCATTACTGCGAGCCCGGGGCAGATGTTTAATTGCATCGGATCCCAGTTTGATTAATTCTTCATGGTCCACACGAATATTTAAACGCCAACCCGCCACGGTTGTCACTTCGGTTCCGCAAAGTTTGACCAACGTGGCATCATCGACATATTCCCCGGTTATACCCGAACGTTTGGCATACGCGGCCTCCAGAACGGTGCGGCGAAAAATCTGCGGCGATTGCAGAAGTTCCAGCCGCTTATCAACCGCGAGTTGGCCAAGTTTGCCCTCCCGGGCGCGCACGGTAGCGCCGCCGATGGGCACAACGGCGGCAGCCGCCCCGGTTTTAGCCAGGGCTTCCTCCAACGCATCTAAAACCGTATAGGGTACAGCCGGACAGCAGGCATCATGAACGAGCACGGTATCGATCTCGGGTTTCAATTTTTCCAAACCGCGCTGTACCGCACCAAACCAATCCGGTCCCCCCGCCGCTGCGCCGACGCCCTGAAACGCCAGATGCGCACCATATTTTTCCTGAATACGGGATAAATCGTCGGGCAGCACGCACAAAATTCGCTGCTGGACCGCATCGCGGTTGGCATATAACTCAATACTGCGCATGAATATTTCACGGCTGTCGATTTTCGAGAACGGCTTGCCTGAACCTTTGGCCGCCCAGACGGGCGGGGCCATTATAAATAAGACGCCAATGGGCATTACCTGAACTCCTGTATCCCAAACATCACGACCTAATATTAGAGTTTTTTCAGGCGGATAGCCAGCCATTTTTCAGACAATTGCCGAAAATGTACGGGCTTTTTGCAGGGAATGCCGCCTTATTTTTTCCAGTGCGTCCAGGTCCATTGACCGGTTGCCGGATCATATTGCTGCACCCACGCGCCCACCGGAACAAACTTCAACCTGATCTTGAAGTAAATTAAGCCGATGGTTGCGATGGGCTGCCTGGTTTGCGCCGCCCGCAGTTCGTATAGTCGCTTTCGCCATCGGTTATCGTGAGCCACAAACGCCTGCTGCGTATTGGTAAGTGTTGCCCGCGCCTGCATATATCCGGTATGGGCCTCCCCCACCAGATGAGCAGCCAAAAGCTTGTGATTTGTTGGAAAATCCGCCCGCAGGTGTTGCAGGATATCCGCGGGACTTTGCGCGGTTGTTGCGTCCGCGAAAATAATTCGTGCCGCGGTTCCAGCCGGAAGGAGATACAAACTGGGCCGGACGGAGCTTTTTGTCGCGGCCTTACCAGGCGCGGCGGGTGCGGGAATTTGCCGAGCTACTGTTACGTTATT
>JAJZCT010000288.1:0-1229 GCA_021828925.1 Planctomycetota bacterium | reverse complement strand
ACCCGAATCGCCGGCAATAAAGTCCATGTCACTGCTTGCGTCCTGCACCACCAAGGTTAATTTACCGTTAAGATTGACATTGACCTCCAGCGGTTTGGGCTGGCTGATGACAACATCACTATGGGTTTGCAGACAGCCGCCAAGCCCTATGAGACTGGCCATCGCCGCAATATATAGAAAAAATCGTATCGGATTCATGGGGTATCTCCTTACCATCATCTACCGGCACGTGCCGAGGATTTTAATATGTTAGCATGATTCCGCTCAAGAGTCTGTCAGGAAAGCGTGTCCCCGGGGCGACGCGGGTAACCCGGCCGCGACCTGAACCGTGGCGCTGTGGCACCCCACGCCACGGCGATGCAAAAAGATTATCGCGTTTTTGCCGCTGGGGAAAATCGCTGGATAATCGCAATGAGCCTTTGAGCCGTCAGATGCTCCACTGGAATTATCAGATGCACAGTCTTGAGATCCCGTGCGCGGAAAATCATGGTTTTCCCATCAATGACAACTTTTCGGGCCTTGAGATGCATGGGGTTGCCCGGGCCGCGGACAAAATCCATCATGAATGTCATGCCTGATTTAGTCATCCGCACGTTCACATGCTCTCTGGTAAATGGATAATCATGAAGATCATCGGCCATAGCCGCCGCCATCGCTTGACCGTAGCTACCCGCCAAAACGCTTCGCAGCAGAGGGATCTGATGCAATTGTAAAAATCCCCCTGCTTTTCCAACAAGTTGAATTTCGCCGGTAATCACGCCATCGGCACCGAAGGTCAAGGTGGCACGGATATTCCCCCGCCCCACAATGTTCACTCGCCCCGGCACCATGAGTGCGAATAATTGTTGCTGTTGCACGCTGGGAATCGCTATAACCCCGGTGCCACTGCGTGTGGTGGTGTTATACGTGCCGGAAGCTGTAACCCGAGAGTTCTTCCACAGCGCTGTGTTCAGCGAAAAGGCCAGAGTCTTATGCAACAAGGAAAAGGTTGCTTTTCCATGGGTAATGTTAGACGATTTGATTCTCAATGATCCAAACGCCGCTTCCCCCTGTTTAATGTGGATGTGGGCCAATCCGTCGGAGTCGTGCCAAAAATCCAGGTGTCCCGTCGCGATGATATCTTTGGCGGAAAGCGTGCTGGAATTGCCGGCCGGCCACGCCAAGTTGGAAGCAGCAACGTGAAAGTTCCCCAACGCTGACAAAATGAATTCTTTTCCGCGGGTGTGAAC